>JAYTLP010000222.1:0-3560 GCA_043729375.1 Myxococcales bacterium | reverse complement strand
AGGGCAAGGTGAAGGGTTTTCATAAGATTCTCCGGGGGATTCAGTGCGTAACCGTCAAGCTCGGCGCGGTGATGACGACGCTGGCGGGCTTCGGCGCCGTGACGACCACGCGAGGCGGAGGGGGCTGGACCACGACCACCTGGCGCTGCGGCTGCTGGACCACGACCACCTCGCGTTGCGGCGCCTGCACGTACACCGTCGTGGGCTCCTCGTTGCCGCGTCTGTGCTTCTTGGCCTGGCCCGGTGGCAGGCCGCCATTGCTGGGATTGTCCTTGTCTTTCTTCTTCGCGTCCGCGGAACCGGCAAGCGCCATCACGGCGCCGAGTACGAGGGTGATGAGGGTCTTGTTCATGGGTGGAGCTCCTCTTTGCCGGGGTCACCGCAGCAGCGCGGCAGCTGGAAGAGACTTGAACGTACCGGAGCAAGTCGAACAGAGATGTACTCGTCCTTAACAGCGATTGCACATGTAGATGCACGTCGGGAAAAGTGGGTTGTATCGCCGGCCGCACGCGGCCCCACGCGCTACGGCGTGGCGGCGGCCGGGGGCGGAGTCAGCGCGGGCGGAGTCGGCTCCGCCGGGCGCTCGAGATCGGTCAACGCCATCGTGATGATGGGATGGCCGGCGGGCCGATCTCGAGCTGGGTGACTCAGACGCCGGGGGCGAACCATTCGGTGATGGGCGTGAGGAGCGGAGAACATCTGCTTGGTGATGCGCCAGCACGGAACCTTGCCACCGCCGGGAAGGTCGCAGCTCTCCTGCCCCGCTACCTTGATGTTCATGGTGACGAGCTGCGTGCCGGTGGCCATCTTGCTGGTGACGGCGGCCATCAGCATCTGCGTCCAGTCGGCAGTGTTCAAGAGAGTGCCCCGGTCCGCGGGCGGTCGCTCGACCACCATCATGTTGTACGAGCGAAAGGCGGGCAGCTCGTCGCCGACCTTCATCCCGAGCGGATAGACCTGCGACTGCGCCAGCATCATCGAGCTCATGAGCTTGCTGCCGTTTGCCTCGACGCCCTTCTTCACCGCGTCTCGCATCCCCGCGTCGTTGCGTACCGTGATGGCCACCGTCTTTCCGTCGCAGATGAGGTCGACGTAGCGAGTCATCTCGGACACCCTGCCTGGCTTCATCGAGAACCCCTCATCAAACGGCGCCGCCCACGCGCCCCCACCGACCTCGGTTGCCATCACGAAGGCAACGACCCCCACCATGATTGATTTCACGCACCCATCCATTGGGGGGGCGCACGCGTCGGCGACGGTAGCCAGCGCTACGTGCCGCCACCCACCGCGGCATACCGCTCGTAGAGCGCCGCCGGCATCGGTTGCTCGAGCTGCCACGTGATCCCGATCGGCCGGTCGCCGCTGTGCGAGACATGGCGCACCCCTCCGAGGAACGCGTACGCGCTCTCCTTGTCGGTCCGGACGAAGAGAAAGAAGCTGACCGTCGAGTCCGGGCTGATGTACCGCCGGCCGCTCGGCCTCGTGACGCTCGCTATTGCCTGGGTCTCCCAGTGGAAGCGGTCGCGGCTGATGGCGTAGTCGCGGTAGCGCGTCGTCGGGGAGAACGTGCCTCCCGACTTGTCCAGCGTCACGAACAGGAGCTCCCTCGACTGCTCCTCCAGCTTCAGGATCCCACCCTGCGGGAGCGAGCCCTTCTCGCCCGCCTCGACGTTGCCGACCGCGGTCACGATCTCTCTGCGTTCGTAGTGCCGGTGGAGCGCCAGCGGCCACTCCTCGACCGGGTACACGTCATCTGCCAGCGCGATTCGCTCCTCGAGGATGCTCCCGAGCTGCGTGAGCTCGTCGACCGCGGCGGGCCGCTCCACGAGGTACGACACCACGTCCTCCGCCGCGCGCAGCACACCCCTCGGGTTGAGCTGGTACTCGAGCATGAGCCACCGCCGACGGTCGAGGTCCGAGAGCGGCGCGCGCCGGGCCTCGAGGCTCGCTCGATAGCTCCGCAAACGCGTCGGCTCGTCGATGTGCAGGAGCCACCCGAATCGCCGGCTGAGGTCCTCCGCCTCCGCGTCCTCGTCTCCGGTCATGCCTGCGAGCCGCTGCAGCTTCGCCCAGCCCCTGTCGCTGCCGTACACGTCTTCCAGCTCGCGGCCCGTTGCTTCCAGGAACCGGGTGAGGCCGACAGGGCTCTGGCTCTGCGCCGACACCTGCTTCAGCTCCTCGGCGAGCTTCTGCGCGCCGGCGATCGTCTTTTTCAGCGACGCGAGGATCGTCTCGCGTGCAACGGAGTCGAGAACGATGCTGCAGCCGCTCGGCAGGTACGGGAACCCTGCATCCACCGCTTCACGCAGCCTGGGGCGAGGTACGCCCGTGAACGCCGCGAGGATGTCGTCGAACCGGAACTCCTCTCGATGCTGCCCGATGAAGTCGAGCACGAGACACGTGGTCTTCTTCGTCGAGGGATCGAGACGCAGGCCGCGCCCGAGCTGCTGCAGGAACAGTGTCGCGCTCATCGTCGGGCGCAGGAGCAGGAGCGTATCCACGAACGGCAGATCGACGCCCTCGTTGTAGAGGTCGCACGTGAACAGGACGTTCACCTCGCGATGGCGCAGGCGGCGGGTTGCGTCGTCGCGCGTCTCATCCGGCGTCTGACCATGTACAGCCAGCGCTGGCACGCCGCGCGCGCGGAAGTGCGCGGCCATGAACTCCGCATGCTCGACGCTCACGCAGAACCCGATGGCCCGGACGAGGGTCGTCGATGCCACGCGCCTGGCCAGCTGCGCCAGCACGAGATCCGCGCGAGCGGAGTCGCCCGTGTAGAGCTCGGCCAGCGCGGCCGCTTCGTAGCCCGTCCTCGACCAGCGCACACGACGCAGGTCGGTCTGATCCGAGATCCCGTAGTAGTCGAAGGGCGCGAGCAGCTGGCGATCGAGCGCGCTCCACAGGCGCAGCTCGGCGGCGATGTGACCATCGAAGTCGGGGAGCAGCGACTTGCCGTCCGAACGCTCGGGTGTCGCCGTGAGCCCGACGAGCTGATCGGGTGTCAGCCTCGGGATGACGGCCTGATACGAGCCCGCCGGCAGGTGATGACACTCGTCGACGACGACGTGTCGGAAGTGGTCCAGGCCGAGCCTGTCGATCAGTGCGGCTGCGCTCCGGATGCTCGCAAAGACGTGCTCGAAGCGCGCGGGCGTGCGTCCGTCGACCAGCAGCTCACCGAAGTCGCCGTCTTGAAGGGCGTGACGGAACGTGGATCGCGAGCGCTCGAGGATCTCCTTGCGATGCGCCAGGAACAGCAGCCGCGGTGCCACGCCCGTGCGGGCCGCGATGCGCGCGTAGTCGATGGCGGCCACGACGGTCTTGCCCGTCCCGGTCGCTGCGACGATGAGGTTGCGATTGCGGCCGTGCAGCGTGCGACACGCGGTGAGCCGGTCGAGGATCTCCTCCTGGAACGGCCGCGGTAGGAGCTCGATGAGCGCCGTCGCCGGTGCAGTCCCTCTCGCTCCGGAGTCGAGTGCATCGTGCAGCCGGGCCCGCTGGAGCTCATCGGCTGGATCGTAGGACTCGAACTCCGCATCGAACCAGAGCTGCTCGAAGGTGGC
>JAYTLP010000221.1:0-8247 GCA_043729375.1 Myxococcales bacterium | reverse complement strand
GCGTCGGCGACGTCGACGTGCACGAGGAAGCGGTTGGCCGCCGTACACGCCTCACCCATGTTGCGGAGCTTGGCAAGCATGGCGCCGTTCACGGCCGCGTCGAGATCGGCATCCTCGAACACGATGAAGGGAGCGTTGCCACCCAGCTCCATCGAGGTGCGCAGCACGCGGTCGGCCGCGAGCTGGAGGAGCCTCCGACCCACCGGCGTGGAGCCCGTGAACGACAGCTTGCGCAGTCGCGCATCCGCGAGGAGCGGAGCAGTGACGCCGCTTGGTTCGGTGGTCTGCACGACGTTGAGGACACCTTTCGGCAGGCCTGAGTCCATCAGCGCCTGTGCGAACAGCGCCGACGTCAGCGGAGTCAGGTTCGCCGGCTTGAGCACCATCGTGCAGCCCGCTGCGAGCGCTGCCGCCACCTTGCGGGTGGCCATCGCGAGCGGAAAGTTCCACGGCGTGACGAGGAGGCAGGGGCCGACGGGCTTTCTCGTCGTGAGGAGGCGCGTCTTGCCGTCGGGCGACAGCGCGTAACTACCGTGCGCGCGCACGGCCTCCTCGGAGAACCAGCGCAGGAATTCGGCGCCGTAAGTCACCTCGCCGCGTGACTCGGCGAGCGGTTTGCCCATCTCTAGCGTCATGAGCCGAGCGAAGTCCTCGGTGCGCGCGATCACGCGATCGAAGGCGCGACGCAGTAGCTCTGCGCGCTCGCGCGACGGCGTACGCGCCCACCCGTCCTGCGCCGCGACGGCAGCGTCGAGCGCGGCGAGACCGTCCTCTGCAGCACCGTCGGCCACGTGCGCGAGCACTTCACCGTTCGATGGGTCCTCGACCGCAAACGTCTTGCCGCTGCGCGCCGGGCGCCAGACGCCGTCGATGAGGAGGCCGGTCGGGACATCGGACGGGACGAGCGCGTCGGGCATGGTGCTCCTCTGTTCTCCTCGGAGGCCGCTCGGATGCGCGGAAGCCTGGAACATACCGCGGCTGCGGCGCGCTATGCTGTCGTAGTGCCAGCGTTCTCCAGCTCTCCCATGTTCCGCTTCGATGGGCTCAGGTCGGGCATCATCGAGGATGTCACCGAGCGCATTGTTGAGGCGCACGCCAGCGTGGCGAGCACCGTGGAGCCGCTCGATCAGCTCCTCAACGAGCTCGTCATCCACGAGCAGAAGCGGCTGCGCACAGTGCGCCCGCCGGACACCGCCCTGGACAGACGTCGCGTCGACGACATCGCACGCGCACTGCAGCGCCGCGCCACCGATGGTGAGCTGCTCGAGCTCCTCCGCAGGCAGACGCGCGCGTACACGCACGACATCGCGGGCTCTTTCTCCACGCCCACGTACAAGGTCGCGACGAACGTCTTGCCCTCGGTCCTGTCTCTGCTGTTCACGCCGCAGCACTTGCGCACGGGCGACTTCGGCCTCGGTGCGCTCGACGCGCGCGTGCGTATCGATGGCGACCTCGAGCAGCTCCGTCGCCTCGCGGAGACGGGCGTGCTCATCGTCGTGCCTACGCACCTCTCCAACCTCGACTCGCCGCTCGTCGGCTACGCGCTCATGCGCGCGGGCCTGCCACCCATGGCGTACGGCGCGGGCAAGAACCTCTTTTCGAGCCCGCTCACTTCGTTCTTCATGGCGCGCCTCGGCGCTTACAAGGTGGATCGCCGCCTCGGATTCCCGCTCTACAAGGAGATCTTGAAGACCTTCTCGCAGGTCATTCTCGAGGAGGGTCTGCACTCCATTTTCTTCCCGGGGGGGACGCGCTCGCGCTCCGGTGCGGTCGAGTCGAAGCTGAAGCTCGGCCTGGCGGGTACGGCGCTCTCCGCGTATGTGGAGCAGCTGCGCACACTCGGTCCTGGTGCGCGGCGCTTCTACTTCGTGCCGATGACGCTGAACACGCCACTCGTGCTCGAGGCCGAGACGCTCATCGAGGACCACCTCAAGGACCTCGGCAAGAACCGCTACATCATCGAGGACGACGAGTTCACGCGCATGGGCCGCCTCGCCACCTACGCGCGCAAGGTCATGACCATGGACCAGGCGCTCGAGCTGCGCTTCTGCGCGCCGCGCGACCCATTCGGTAACCGTGTCGATAGCAGCGGCCGCTCGCTCGACGCACGCGGGCGCGAGATCGATCCGGCCCGCTACGTGATGCGTGACGGCGTCGTCACGCATCACGCCGGGCGCGATGCCGAGTACACGCGCGAGCTCGGCCGGCACCTCGTCGACGACTTCCGCGAGGGCACCAGCTACTTCTCCACCCACCTCGTGAGCGCCGCACTGTTCGCATACCTCGAGGCGGAGATCCCCGGCTCGGATCTCTACCAGCGGCTGCGTCACCCACGTCGGCTCGCCGTCGACGCCGCGCTGCTGGCCCGGAACGTCGACGCGGTGAAGGCTGCCATCGAGGGCGCACCGGCGCTCGGTCGGCTCGCGCGGCGTGTTGCCGGCATGAACGGCAGCGAGATTGTCGACGACGCGCTCGCCGCGTTCTCTGGTTATCACACGCGCTCGGCCGCGGAGCGCCGCGGCGAGGTCGTCGAGCTCGTCGACCGCGAGCTCATCCTGTACTACCGCAACCGGCTCGCGCACCACGGCCCCGCGCTGGATGCGGCGCGCTCCGTTCGACATGCCGGAGGTGAATCGTGAGCACGATCGGCATCGTGAACGGCACGCCAGTCGGCGAGGCTCTCGTCGCGCGGCTCAGTACGGACGGTCGCAAGGTCGTGTCGGGCGTGGATGCCCCGAGCCTGAAGCGTATCTGCGCGGAGGCCCGGCTCGTCCTCGTCGATGCACACCGCGCCGACCTCGGCCCACTGCTGCGTCAGCTCGGCGAGTACCTCGAGCCGAACCACCTCGTCGCACACACGGTCCATGGTCTCGGTCAGGAGGGACGTGCGGCCCGGCTCATCGAGGCCGAGAGCGCCGTGCGGCGCGTGGGCGTGCTCGCTGGACCGTTGCTCGTCAGTGCGCTGCGTGCCGGCACACCGACCGCCGCCGTCATCGCGAGCCACCACCCCGAAGTGACCGAGGAGTTCGCCGTGGCTCTGTCCACCAGGAGTCTGCGCGTGTATCGCAGCCGTGACGCGGAAGGCGTGGAGCTGTGCGCGTCGTTGAGCGAGCTCGCGGTCGTCGCGTGCGCCATGGTCGATGCGCTCTCGCTCGGGGCTCCGGCCCGCGCGCTGCTCGTCACGCGCGCAATCCGTGAGCTCGGGCGCCTCGTCGAGCTGATCGGCGGCGAGCCAGCCACCGCCAACGGCCTCGCGGGGCTCGGCGACCTCCTCGTGCGCGGCGCCGACCCGACCACGCCGCCCAACCAGAAGGGCGTTGCACTCGCCACGGGCGGCACACTCGACCCGGCGACGCTGGCGTCGCTCGAGCGCACCGCGGCGCGCCTCGAGATTCTCAACTCCGGCAAGAAGGTGAGCGCGCACGTCTTCCACGGTATCGCTGCGGCGCTCACGGAGCGCGTCGATCCCGCGATGCTCATCGGACAGCTCATGTCGATCCGGGTCCTCGACGAGTAGAGAGGGATCACGAGGCCGTTGCCTCGGCGGCCGCGGCGAGCATCTCGGTACGAGTCTTCTCCGCGTGTGCGTGCCAGCCCCCCACAGCGAGACGCAGCCACTGCGCAGCGGCGCCTACCAGCACCTCCGCCGACAGGCCGAGCCAGCCGCCGAACGCGCCCAGGTGGAAGTGGAAGCCGAGCAACCAAGCGAGCGGCGGCGTCATGCCCCACGAGCACAGGACGCCGATCCATGCGGAGAACACCACGTCGCCGGCGCCGCGCAGGATGGAGCGGGCCACGATGTTCACCCCGTCGATGACGAGGAACAGCCCCGAGACATATACGAGGCGGACGCCGACGGACTGGGTGACGGGGTCCTTCGAGAAAGCACCCACCAGCGGTGACGCGAAGACGACGAGGACGAGCGTGCAGAACGCCGTGTAGGCGCTGACGACGATCGCGGCGAGCTTTGCGACGGGCACCACCAGCTCGTCGCGGAACGCGCCGATGGCCTGGCCTACCATCACCGACGCCGATTCGCCGACGGCGAATGCGGGCAGGAACGAGAACGAGATGAGCTGCAGCGTGATCTGATGGGCAGCCATCTGCGCGGCGCTCATCGAGGCGATCATCGCGGCGAGCACGGCGAAGGCGCCCACCTCCATCATCATCTGCAACCCCGTCGGCAGGCCGATGCGAAGGAGCCCGACGAGGTGGCTCCGGCGCATTGCGGAGATGCCCCAGCCGAGGCGATGCTGGTACGCGACGAGGATGGCGGCCTCGATGCTCTGCGCGATGACGGCGGCCCACGCCGCGCCGGCCACGCCCCATCCCCAGGTGAAGACGAAGAGCCACCCGAGCGCGATGTTGGCGGCGTTGGCGACGAGTGTCGCGATCATCGGAGAGCGTGAGTCGCCCTGGCCGTAGCGCACCTCGCGGAGCGCGTTGGTGAGCATCGCAGACGGCGCGCCGAGCGAACGGACCAGCAGGTACGTGACGAAGTAGTGCCCCTGCGCCACGGTGGATGCCGAGCGGGCGAGGAACACGCCGATGGGCCACTGCATCAGGATTGCGAGCACGCCGAACAGCACACCGCCGAGCATCATCGCGCCGAGGTAGGCGCCCGCCTCGGCCTTCTTGCCCGCGCCCACGGCTTGCGAGACGAGCGTCTTGCCGCCGCGCACGAGGCCGAAGCCGAAGCTGATGAGCGTGAATGCGACGGTGCCGCCGAGGCCGACCCCGGCGAGCTGCTCCGCGCCGAGGCGCCCGACGAGCCACGTGTCGACGAGCGTCATCGCCGAGTAGGACAGCATCGACACGGTGATGGGCAACGAGAGGCGCACGAGCTCCTGCAACGGCCGCTCGTGCCAGGACAGCGTTGTCGCGCGCTCGCTCATCGGGCAGTCAAGCTACGGGACCGTCGCGCCCCGCGCCAGACCTCGGTGTTTTCAGCTACGCTCGTGCGCCCATGACCGACAAGCCGCGACTGCTCACCGGAGACACGCCCACGGGCGGCCTGCACCTCGGCCACTACGTCGGCTCGCTCGAGAACCGCATCAAGCTGCAGGACGAGTTCGACTGCTACTTCCTCATCGCCAACAAGCACGCCTTCACCACGCGCGCCGAGAAGGTGGACGAGATCCGCGAGGCGACGCTACAGATTGCCGAGGACTGGCTCGCGGCCGGCATCGACCCGGACCGCGCCACGATGCTCGTGCAGTCGGAGGTGCCCGCCATCGACGAGCTGACGTTCTTCTTCTCGATGCTGCTGCCTTTCAATCGCGTCATGCGCAACCCGACGCTGAAGGAGGAGATCCGCGACAAGCAGCTCGGTGACAGCTACCCGTTCGGCTTCCCGCTCTACGCGGTCGGACAGTGCGCCGACATTCTCGCGTTCCGACCGCAGCTCGTCCCCGTAGGCGAAGACCAGCTCCCGCACCTCGAGATGACGCGCGAGGTGGCTCGCCGCTTCGACCAGCTCTACTGCGGCGTCGACCCGCAGGCCGAGGACGGCGACTACGTGAAGCGCGGCGGGCTGTTCCCGATCATCGAGGCCCGGCTCGGACGCATCAAGCGCCTTGTCGGCATCGGGCCGCCCGTCGAGGGTCGGCTGCAGAAGATGTCGAAGTCGCTCGGCAACGCAATCTTGCTCTCGGACGCTGCGGACGTCGTGCAGAAGAAGGTCATGGGCATGTACACGGATCCGAAGCGCCTGCGCGCGACGGATCCGGGCAACGCCAGCCCCGAGGAGAACCCGCTGTGGGCGATGCACGCGGCCTTCAACCCCGACGAGGCGTGGGTCAGCGAGCACTCGGCGCTGTACACCGACGGCAAGGTCGGTGATGTCGTCATCAAGAAGCGCCTCATCGAGGTGCTCAACGCATTCCTCGAGCCCATCCGCGAGCGCCGCAAGCAGTTCGCCAAGCGCGAGGACGTGATCGAGATCCTGCGACGTGGAACCGCGCGCGCAAATGTCGTCGCCGAGGAGACGCTCGCGCTCGCGAAGAAGGCGATGAAGCAGGACTTCTTCTCCCGCTCGCTGACGCTGTGACGCCTCCGGCTACTCGATGCGGACCTGACCGGCCGGGAACGTGAGCGGCGTGCACGGCGTCGCGCTCACCGTCGTGGTCTTGCTGTTGTAGGTACCCGTGCAATCGGGCGCCATCCACGAGTCGCACGGGTGCCCGACCATCGAGGAGCGGCGGATGCACGTGCGCAGCGGCGCCGAGATGCCGCGGTTCCCCGACCTGTCTTTGCCGGCGACGACGAAGCACGCGTTGCCCTCGGGGAGCGAGTTGAGGTCGTCGAACTGAGCGCCGACGCAGCCGTCCACCATCGACGTGACGGGCGACAGCGACCAGATGGCGGGCGTCGGGGTGGTGGCGTACTGGAGCGCGTAGCTGAGCGAGGTCTGGCCACCCGGGCAGAGCATCGCGGCCGGGGTGGTCTGCGCAGGGTCGCCGACGATGCCGCAGCCGCCGAACGGAGGCGAGTCGCTGCCGAAGTAGTTGGGCGTTCCCACGGTGACGAGCGTCACCATCGGCAGGGAGAAGTACTGCGACACGGTCGCCGCGCTTCCGTTGGCCACCTGGGTGAGCAGCGGGTTGACGGCATCGCACTTGCCGTCGCCGTTGGTGTCCACCGCGATGATCGGGGTCTGCGACGGTGTCGACGAGATTACGTAGAGCTGCACCGTCGCGGGATCCACGCCCGAGATGTGAATGATGGTCTGACCCGAAGCGGTGTTGCCCTCGTCCTCGATCTGCGAACGGATGGTGAGGAGCTGTGCCTTCTGTCCGCTGTTCGAGATGTCGTTGAGCGTCTCGGCGCCCACCGGATCGAACAGAGAAGTGCAGATGGTGCCGTACGTGTTGTCCATCCGAACGATGCGCACGGGCGGCGGGTCGAGCGAGAAGACCGGCGGCCGGTTGTCGATGAGGATCTGCTCCGAGGTCGTCGCGGTGTTGCCGATCTTGTCCAGCGCGGTGACCGCGACGGACGGCGTGACGTACGTGGAGGTGCCGAGCGAGCCGATGTCGAAGATGCCGGTGTACAGGTGCTTGTTCGGATCGGGATCGGCCGTGAGCGCGACCTTGAAGTTCATCGCATCACCGCCGAAGACGACAAACACGCTCGAGTCGTCGACCCCCGACACATCGTCGGTCACCAGCGCTTGCACGGTGATGACGCCCGCCGCGAACAGATCCTTGACGGGGTTCTGGATGACGATCGACGGGCCCTGCTCGTCGACGGTGAACGCCTGCGACTTCATGGCGACCGCGCCGGTCTTCGTGTTCTTCGCGGTCACGGTGATGAGCTGGAGCCCGTTGAGCGGAGGCGTGTAGGCGTTGAAGGTGATGGTCCCGTCGAACTCGGGCGGCGTGGTCGAGGCGACCGGCGTGAGCGGCACGTTCGTGTTGCGCACCGACGCCGTGACGACCACGTCCGCGTTGCCGTTGATCGGATCGTCGACGGTGACCTTGACGAGGACGCTGCCCTTGGCCGTCGCGGCCGTGGGCGAGACGAACACGATGGTCGGGCCGTGATCGATGGCGTACGTGAGGCTGAGCGTGCCGGAGAGGCTGGTGGAGTCCGTCGCGGTGACCACGATGGTGTGTGGCCCGGAGGCGAGGAGCGCGACGTCGAGCGGGGCCGACCAGTCCCCGGTGATGCCGTTCGCCGCGAGCGGGACGGGCGTGGTGGCGCCGTCCAGCGTCGCTCCCACGGCGGAGATCGCGTTTCCCGCGGGCGACATGACATGGACCAGCAGCGGGAGGCTGGTACCGGTGAACGTCGTGCTCGTCGCCGGGCTGACGAGGGTGACGACGGGCGCCTTCGGAGACACCGCAGAATCGGTGGTCGCAATGTCGGACTTCGCCAGGTCGTGCGGTACCACCATGCCGTCATAGCCGGCGAAGTCGAACGTCTCCACGGTCTTCACGGAAGAGCCACCGCAGGCAGCGAGGGCGAGACAGGACAAAAGGACGAGGCGCTTCATCGGTGCTCCGCACAGGTGAGGGAATCGAAAAGTCCCCCATCGTGACACGGCGCGAGAAGCCTTACAAAAACGGTTTTACGTCTGCAGGTGGGCGCGTGCCGACACCGGCTCACGTCAGTCCACGTCGGCCGCCATGACGACCAGCCCACGCGCGCTGTCGTACGTGAGCCCGATCTGCTCCGGGGCGGCCTCGCGCGCGATCGCCGCCAGGTTGCGGATGAGATAGCCCCCGCCTTCGCGCCGCAGCGCCT
>JAYTLP010000220.1:0-7619 GCA_043729375.1 Myxococcales bacterium | reverse complement strand
CACCAGGACGGCATCAAGGAGCCGCTCGGCATGTCGGCCGTGCGTCTCGAGGCCAAGGTCCACCTCGTCACGGCCTCGACGACGAGCATGCAGAACATTCTCAAGTGCCTCCACCGCTGCAACCTGCAGGTCTCGGAGGTCGTGCTCGAGCCCATCGCCTCGGCCGAGGCCGTGCTGCACGACGACGAGAAGGAGCTCGGTGTCGTGCTCGTCGACATCGGCGGCGGCACCACCGACATCGCCGTGTTCTCCGACGGTGCGATCGTCCACTCCGCGGTGCTCGCGGTCGGCGGGCACCAGCTCACCGCGGACATCGCCTACGGCATGCGCACCCCGCACTCCGAGGCCGAGCGCATCAAGCACCGCTTCGGCTGCGCGTCGATGGCCATGGTGGGCGAGGACGAGATGATGGAGGTCCCGTCCGTGGGTGGCCGCCCGGCGCGCCAGGTGAAGCGCCAGTCGCTCACGGCAGTCATCGAGCCGCGCGTCGAGGAGATCTTCACGCTCGTGAAGCGCGAGATCGAGAAGTCCGGCTTCGAGGACAAGATCGGCTCCGGCCTCGTCATCACGGGCGGGTCGACGCTGCTCGACGGCATGCCCGAGCTCGCAGAGCAGGTGCTCGGCATGCCCGTGCGTCGCGGCTTTCCCTCCGGCGTGGGTGGCCTCGTCGACGTCGTCAGGACCCCGATGTACTCGACCGGCGTCGGTCTCGTGCTTCACGGTGTGCGTCGCATGGCTGCCGGCCACGTGATCCGCGCGCGTCAGAACGACAACGGCGGCGTGTGGAAGAAGATGCGCGGCTGGTTCGGCGAGGTCTTCTGAAGCAGCGAGCGACCTGGTGTAAGCTCCGCGCGTCATGGTCAAGAAGGAAACACCGCCCGCGGGCGATGCGGACGCCGCCGACGACGAGGAGAAGACCCGCGTCGACGGACCGCCCACGTCCGATCACGACGAGGGCGACGACGCGGACGACGAGCCCGCGCCCGCCGAAGTGGAGGCGGAGGTCGGTCCCGTCGACGACAGCGAGCTCGAACGCATCGCGCGGACCGCGCCGGCCACGCACGCCGATAGCGAGGACGCAGAGCGGGGCGACGACGAGCCCGACCCCGAAGAAGAAGCGGACGAGGAGGCCGAGCGGGAAGACACCGACGAGCACGCGATTGTCCCGAAGGCCGAGCGCTCCGTCGGCGCGCGCGATCCGCTCTCGCTCTACATCAAGGAGATCAAGCAGTACCCGCTCCTGAGCCGCGAGGAGGAGCACGCGCTCGCCGCGTCGTACGTCAAGGACGGCGACCTCGGCGCGGCGCGTCGCCTCGTCACCGCGAACCTGCGCCTCGTCGTGAAGATCGCGCACGAGTACCGACGCGCGCACCGCAACATCCTCGACCTCATCCAGGAGGGTAACGTCGGCCTCATGCAGGCCGTGAAGAAGTACGACCCGTATCGCGGCGTGAAGCTGTCGTCGTACGCCGCGTGGTGGATCCGCGCCTACATCCTCAAGTTCATCCTCGCCAACTGGCGCCTCGTGAAGATCGGCACCACGCAGGCGCAGCGGAAGCTCTTTTTCAACCTCAAGAAGGAGCGCGACAAGCTCGAGGCGCTCGGCGTCGACGCGTCGTCGAAGGCGCTGGCCGACGTGCTCAACGTGCCGGAGCGCGAGGTCATCGACATGGAGAAGCGCCTCTCCGGCGGCGACATGTCGCTCGACGCACCGGCGTCCCGCGACGAGGACGACGGTCGCAGTCGCATGGAGACCATGGAGGGGTCGCTCCCGCAGCCGGATCACGAGGTCGAAGGGGCCGAGTTCCGCGCCCTCCTGCGCGAGAAGCTCGCCACGTTCGCCGCGGACCTGACGGGCCGTGAGCGCACGCTGTTCGAGGAGCGGTTGCTCAACGACCAGCCGAAGACGCTCCAGGAGATCGGCGAGAAGTACGACATCAGCCGCGAGCGGGCACGCCAGCTCGAGAAGCGCCTGCTCGACCGCTTGAAGGTGTACCTCCGCGCCGAGCTCGGTGACGCCGTCGAGATCGCGCTCGGCCCCGAGGGCTGACCCGTGGCCGGTGTCTTGTACGTGGTGCCGACGCCGATCGGCAACATGGAGGACATCACCCTGAGGGCGCTGCGCGTCCTCTCCGAGGTCACGCTCATCGCCGCCGAGGATACGCGCTCGGCGCGGCACCTCCTCGAGCACCACCGCATCGCTGCGCCGAAGCTCGTCAGCTACTTCGAGGGGAACGAGGCGGCGCGCACCGACGACCTGGTCGCGCGCGTCGCCGGCGGGGAGCAGATTGCGCTCGTATCGGAGGCGGGCATGCCCGGCGTCTCCGACCCGGGGGCGCGCGTCATCGCGGCCATGCGGCAGGCCGGACAGCGGGTCGAGGTACTGCCGGGCGCGTCAGCTGCCTTGACCGCGCTCGTCGGGAGCGGCCTGCCCACCGACCGCTTCCTGTTCGTCGGCTTCCCGTCGCGTCAGGAGGGCGAGCGGCAACGGCAGTTCGGCGCGCTCCGCACCGAGCGCGCCACGCTCATCGTGTACGAGGCGCCGTCCCGCGTCGGCACCACGCTGACCGACCTCGCGTCCGCGCTCGGCGGCGGCCGGCGCGCGGAGGTGGCGCGCGAGCTGAGCAAGATGTTCGAGGAGCGCATCGCCGGCTCGCTCGACGAGCTGGCTTTGCGCTTCGCCGACACCGCACCGCGCGGTGAGTGCGTCCTCGTCGTCGCAGGCGCGAGCGAGGCGCAGCAAGACGAGGCACCGCTCGACCTCGAAGCCGACATCAAGGCACGCCTCGCCAGGGGCGAGCGCCCCAAGGAGATCGCGGCGGCACTCGCACTGCGTACGGGAAAAAAGCGTCGAGACCTGTACCAGCTTGCCGTCGCGCTGGACGGATCCGCGATATAGTCACGTAAATTGGACCGCATCGGCGCCGTTCTCGTCGATACCTATCGCATCGACCGGCTGATTGCCGAAGGTGGGATGGGTGCCGTGTACGAGGCGAGCCACGTCCGCATCCCGAAGAAGTTCGCGGTGAAGTTCCTCAAGCTGTCGCTGCTCGATAACGCGGTGGCACTGCAGCGCTTCCGCCGCGAGGCCGAGGTGATCGCCACGCTCGATCACGCATCGATCGTCGATCTCGTCGACTACAACCTCACCGAGGACGGCGTGCCCTACACCGTGCTCGAGTACCTCGAGGGCGAGCACCTCGGCGATCGCGTGAGCCGTGGGCGCCTACCGCTTGCCGACGCTCTCCACATCACGGCCGCGATTGCGGGCGCCCTGACGTGCGCGCACGACAATGGCATCGTCCACCGCGATCTCAAGCCGGAGAACGTCATCCTCTGCTCGCAGGGCGAGGTGAAGGTGGTCGACTTCGGCATCGCGAAGCTGCGCGGCGCAGAGCAGCTCACGGCGTTCAACTCGATTCTCGGCACGATCACCTACATGGCTCCGGAGCAGCTCACCGCCGGCGTCATCGACGCACGCGCGGATCAGTTCGCGCTCGCAGCCATGGTGTACGAGATGCTCTCGGGCGACATGCCGTTCGGCTCGGAGGGCTCGATCCCCGAGATCGCCGAGCGTGTGCTCCGCAAGCAGCCGACCCCACTTGCGGGCTATCCGCGCGCCGTGTTCGACGTGGTGCTGCGTGCGATGTCGAAGGAGGCCGACAAGCGTTACGCCAGCGTCACCGAGTTCAATGCCGCGCTCGTCGGAGCCTGTCGCGCGCTGCTACCGGTGGAGGTGCCGCTGCACCACGTGCCTCCGGCCGACGACTCCCTGCACGCGCTGCCGAGCGCTGCGACGAGGGTCGCGCCGCCCCCCGGCGAGCACAAGACGCAGGACGAGGAGCTCCCCGATCTACCGGGAGAGACCACGAGCATCTCGAAGGCTCCGCCGTCATCGGAAATCTCCATTCCTACAGTCGCTGCGAGCACGCTCTCCGAGGACAATTCGCCCCCCGAGACCACGCGCATCACGCGTTCCCCGGATGCGCCCGTTGCCACCAGTACGTCGCGCACCGGGCCGCAGTTCGTGACCGGACGATCGAGCCCCTTCCGCTCGGGCCTCGGACCATGGCTCGGTCGCCGGGGCGGTCTCGGCGTCGGCATCGCAATCGGCTTCCTGCTCGCAGTCGCGACGTTCCTCGTCGCGCACTAGCCGCAATGCAGTTCACTCAGCCTGAATGAACTGGACTGGCACCAGCTGTCGTCTCAGAAGCGGGTCTGCGCGAGGAGCTTTGCGTCGAAGCGCTCGACGTCGTCGACGAGGTAGCGGCGCCCCGGTTGGTCGATGACGGGGCGATAAGCGGGGTTGTAGTTCGACGGTTGCACGAGCGTACCGCCCGCCATGGACGGCACACCGGGGCTGTCGCCCGTGATGAGGTGAGCGCCCTCGCGTGCGTAGGCGAACGCGGCGCGCAGCCGGAACCAGCGGCCGAGGCGCGCATCGATGGCGGCCTCGATCCCGACGGTGGGGTAGCCGTCGATGACGGTGAGCCCGGAGAACGGCTTCGCCTGGTACTGGTTCTTGCCCGTCGCCGGATCGCACGAGGGGTTGGCGGTGTGCGTGGCGTCGCACGCGAGGCCTGCCGAGCCGGCGAGCAGCTCCCACGCGTCCGAGTAGCCGCGACCCCGGAAGTGAGCGTCGAGGTGCGCGCGCAGATCGACGGCGACGCGCCAGTCCGCACCGGTGACGGCATCCGGGCGACCGCGCTCGTACGCGACGATCTCGGTGCCGACGACGCCCTGCACCTGGTGCTGCGGTTCGGTGAGCTTCTCCGACGTGCCATAGGCGACGTACGCGGAGCCGGCCCGAGCAAGCGGGAGCAAGTACGAGACCGAGACGTAGGGCTCGAACTGCCCGATGCGCCGCGACACCGCCGTCGAGAAGACGATGCGGTGCACGCCGTCGGTGGTGCCGTGGTTTGCACCCGGGGCCTGCGGATCGAAGCGGCGGATCGTCCCTACCGACAGCCGCGGCTCGATGGCGAGCACCCACGTCGGCTTCGTGGGGTCTCGACGCTGGCTCAGCGGTGCGACGCGCAGCCCGAAGCCGAACGTATCGAGCGCGTCTGCGCCGGAACCCCCGACCGCGCCGCGCCGTGCACCCCGGAAGAGCGCCGCACCGCCAGTGGGCGTGCCGCCGCGGATGGCGTCGTAGCCCGCGACCGGCACGAGACCATCTCGCACGGTGGTGGAGTTAGCGGCGGTCGTGCCGTCGTAGGAGAGGTCCGACTGCTCGTACAGCACGATGGGTAGCTCTGCGAACACGGACAGGTCGCGGAAGAGGCCGAGCTCTGCGCGCAGCAAGAGCTCGTCGCGTGAGCGCTCGAAGCGCAGGTCGCGGTAGGTCGCGCGCGTCGCCTGGCCCGAGAACGCGCCATCGAGCTCGCGCTTCACCCGACCGCGGGCCTCGGTGTGTCGATATGCGACGGAGAAACGCAGGTCGAGGCGCTTGCCGGGCTCGAACCCCGACGCAGCGTCCGTGAGCTCCGCGAGCTGGTGCCGCCACGGGGGAGACGCCAGCCGCGGGCGAGCCGGTGCGACCTCCGTCTCCGCGGGGTCGTAGTCCGCGTCGTATGGCGCGGCCAGCACGGACCGGGACGGCGTGCGATACCGGGGCTGCCGTTCATCCACGTCGGCGAGCGCGGGTGCCGTCGCGCTCAGCGCGAGACACGCCAGGAATACCTTTCCGCGCATCGTGCCGCGACGGTAGACGGCGCCGCTCGGATGCGTCAAGGCTCACTCTTCGCCTCGCTTTGTCGTGGCGATGCCCACACCGGCGCCGGGGAGCGCGCCCCCAGTCCGAGGGGCGGACCCCCGCGGCGCGCCGACGCAAGCGTCCGGAAACAGCGTCCCGCCGCGATGGACCGGTTCTCGCACCTTCTCTTCGACATGGTCTCCGCGCTCCAGCTCGCTGAACGGCTCGACGACCTGGTGGAGCAGCCGCCCGACCTGCCCGGCGTCGGTGATCTGATTGGCCCGTACCGGATCCTCGAGCTGCTCGGGCAGGGCGGCATGGCGAACGTCTACCGCGCGCGGCTGCGCAGCGGCGTCGGCCCCGAGGTGGTCGTGAAGTCGATGCTGCCGCACCTGGCGAAGGTCCCCGCGCTGGTCGAGATGTTCGCGGCCGAGGCCCGACTCACGTCGCAGCTCCAGCACCGCAACATCGTGCGCGTGGAGAACCACGGCGTTCACGCCGGCACCCCGTACCTCACGATGGAGCTGCTCGACGGGCGCAACCTGTCGCAGCTCCGGCTCGTCCTGCAACGCAGCAAGCGCCGCATGCCCATCGCGGTCGCGATGCGAATTGCGCACGATCTCGGAGCCGCGCTCGGGTGTGCGCACGCGTTCGTCGATCCGCACGGGCGCCGGATGCAGATCATCCACCGCGACGTATCGCCGTCGAATGTGATGGTGGGGCGCGACGGGAGAGTGAAGCTCCTCGACTTCGGCGTGGCGCGACTCTCGAGCGCCGCCGGCTACGTCATCACCCGGAGCCTCAAGGGCAAGTTCGCGTACATGGCGCCGGAGCAGGTGAACGAGCTTCCCGTCGACCGTCGCGTCGACGTGTTCGCGGCTGGCATCGTGCTCCACGAGATGCTCACGAACCGTCGACTCTTCGCCGGCAAGAGCGAGCGGGAGACATTGCGCCGTGTCTCCGCCGTCGAGGCGCTCGCTCCCTCGCTGAGCAACGCTGCGGTGCCGCCGGAGCTCGACGAGATCGTGATGCGCGCGCTCTCCCCGCGTCCCGAGGACCGCTTCGACTCGGGCAAGGAACTCGCCGAGGCGCTCGCCTCGCTCGGCTCGCTCGCGTCGACAAAAGAGGTCGCTGCGTTCATCGCGCGGACCGTGCCGGTGGCAGCCGGGGACACGAAGACTCACGTCCTTCTGCCGCTCGGCGGCGGAGCAGCCGTGAAGACCGACCAGGATGACGAGGTCACTGACCCGGCATGTCAGCTCGGGGTACTGGTGCTCGTCTCGCTGGCGCAGGTGCACGACGTTCCCCCACCGGACGATGGAGGCTGCAGGCTCGACTGGAACGACGAGACCGAGAAGGCCAAGGCGAAGATGTTGGAGTCGGTCGAGGTGGATGTCTCGCTCGACGGCCCGCCGATGCCGCGGTGGGACCGGGTGCTGCTGGGCCTGGCCTTCGTCTCGCTCGCCATCTCGCTCGCCGTCGGGCTGGCCTGACGGCGAGCGGCTCCGACGAGCTAGAAGCGGATCGCGCGGTAATCGTTGCCCGACTTCGGCGCGTCCTTGACCGTCTCGACGCGCGTGGGAGCGGGGCGACCTGCGTTCGAAACGGGAACCGGGCGCGTCGGCTGGTTGACCGGCGCCGCGACCTTGACCGGCGCCGGCCGGCTCGCCGCAGCGACAGGCGCCGCAGCGACAGGCGCCGCAGCGATTGGCTTAGGCGCAGCGACGGGCTCGGGCCGCGGCAGCGGGACCACGCGAACGGCAGCGCGGTCCTGCTCCCTGGGGACGAGTCTTGCCGCAGCGGGCGCGCGCGCGACGAGCGGGGCGATCGTCTTCAGACGGGCCGCGGCCGGCCTCTGGCCGTCCTCGAGGATGCGCGAAAGGAGCTCCTCGACCACGTCGCTCATCGAGCGCTCGTGCTGGGA
>JAYTLP010000219.1:0-5578 GCA_043729375.1 Myxococcales bacterium | reverse complement strand
CAGACCCTCGGGGTTGTAGATGTAGCCCTTGTAGTCACCCGTGGCGACGAGCGTCGCGCCGAGCTTGGCGAGGAGCTTCGAGGCCCACGAGCCGACGTTACCGTAGCCCTGGACCATGTACGTGCAGCCGTTGAGGTTGAACCGCTTGTGCCGCGCCCACTCGACGATGCAGTGCACCACGCCCTGACCGGTGGCCGACTCGCGACCGTAAGAGCCGCCAGCGGTGATGGTCTTGCCGGTGACGACGCGACGAACGGCGTTCTTCTCCTCGAAGCCGACGACGTTCATGTACGTGTCCATCAGCCAGACCATGATCTGGGCGTTGGTCCCGACGTCGGGTGCCGGGATGTCGAACTCGGGGCCGATGTTGGACCCGAGCGCGTGCGTGTAGCGGCGCGTGATGCGCTCGAGCTCGGACTTCGAGTGCTCGCGGGGGTTGAACTTGATTCCACCCTTGCCGCCGCCGAACGGGATGTCGTGTAGCGCGGACTTCCAGGTCATCGCGGCGGCGAGGCCCTTGAGCTCGTCGAGCGTGACGTCCTCGTGATAGCGGATGCCGCCTTTGTACGGGCCAAGGATGTTGTTGTGCTGGACCCGGTAGCCCTTGAACAGCTTGAAGCTGCCGTCGTCCATGCGGACCGGGAAGTTGACGATGATCTCGTTCTTGGGTGCCGACAGAATGAGCGCAACGTCGTTCGACATCCCGATCGCGCGCGCGGCCTTCTCGAGCTGCTGCTGGACGATCGTGTTGAGGTTGCCGCGCTTGGTCTGCGCTTCGGCAACTACCGTGGGCGTTGCTGCGGCCGCAGGCGTTCCCGCAGGTGCGGTTTGCGGCGCGGTCTCTTTCTGTGCCATCGTGCTTCTCCTTCGCATCGGGCCAAGGCGTTCGGGATCACCTTGTAACGGCCCCTCCGATCAGCGTCAACTCCCATCGAGGCAACGGTTTTTTGTCGCACCGCGTCGTAGCCGGAAGCCCTCCGGAAGTTGCCCGACAAGACCCGGGCGAGACCCTCTCCTGGCACGCGCTGCTGGGGCCGAAGGTGCGCGGCGTCGTGGTCGAGCTCTTCGGCCTCGCGCAGCAGAGCTGGGGGCGCGCACACATCGAGCTGGCGCGTGGGCTGCGCGATGCACGCCAGCTCCACAGCCGCGAGCGCCGCGCGGTCTCCGATGCGCTGCACGACATGACGCGCATGCGCCGCCGGCTCGCCTTCGCCGCAGGGCTCGATCACGGCGAGCACGCGACACCGTCCGCGGACGCGCTCTATCTTGCTTACCTCGCGCAGCGAGCTCCCGCCTCCGAGCTGCAGGCGGCACTGAAAACCTCGCAGCTCGATGCGAGCCTGCTGGCTGCCACCGACGAACGTCTGGCCGCGATCGATGACCCACTCCGCAGGCTGGCGCTTTCGCTCTCGTACCCCGACTGGCTCGTCGCGCGCCTCTTCGACGAAGTGGGACCGGACGAGGCAGCGCTCTTTCTCGCAGCAAGCAACCGTCGTGCGCCGCTGTGCGCGAGAGCGAACCGCCTGAAGAACGACCGCGCCACGCTCGCCGCGCTGCTGAGCAAGGAGGGCATCGAGACCCGCCCGCTCGAGCTCGCGCCCGACGGACTCGAGCTCTTGACGCACCACAATGCGTACGGCCTCGCGGCGTTCCGGGAGGGCCGCTTCGAGCTCCAGGACGCGGCGTCCCAGCTCGTGGGCGAGGTCGTCGCGCCACCGCCGCGGAGCCGGGTACTCGACCTGTGCGCGGGCGCGGGGGGCAAGACGCTCCACCTCGCCGCCATTCTTTCGGGTGCCGGGCGCGTCACCGCCTGCGACGTCGTGGATGGCAAGCTGGAGGAGCTGCGCAAGCGCGCGCGGCGAGCCGGTTGCTCGAACGTCGAGGCCCGACGCATCGACAAGGAAGGCTCGCTCGCGCTCGGCGCACCTTTCGAGCGCGTCCTGGTCGACGCACCGTGCACGGGCACCGGCGTGCTGCGGCGCAACCCGGAGGCTCGCTGGCGCCTCCGCCCTCACGACGTGCTCGAGCTACCCCAGCGCCAGCTCGAGATCTTGGAGCGCGCGGCGCCGCTGGTGAAGCCTGAAGGCCGTCTCGTGTTCGCTACGTGCTCCGTCCTGCGCGCCGAGAACGACGCAGTGCTTGCGCGTTTTCTCGATCGCAATCGAGGCTTTGAGCCTGTGTTGCTCAAGGAGATTCTCGGCAAGGAGCGAGGGCTCGCCTTGGGCGATGGCACCGTGCTGCGCACGTCTCCCGCGCACCACGACGCAGACGGATTCTTCGCTGCCGTAATGCGCCGCGTGCGCTGACGTGGTCGGAGTACCGGACGGCGCCACACCGCTGGCGACGCCGAGCACTCGAGGGCCAGCCCATGCAGGCCCATCTTCACAAGCGGGAGCTAGGGCAGCGTGCCGAGCAGAATGTGGCCGAGCGGCTTCTCCGAGCGGTCGACGACATAGCTCGAGAAGAAGTGGCCGGCCGTGCCCGCGACTTGGTGCGACGAGAAGCCATAGCCGAGGGCTCCGGTCTGGAAGTCCGAGTGGCTCCAGGGCAGTCCCGTGCCGGTCACGAGGTCGGACGTTGCCTGGTCCTGGTACAGCACCGAGAGTGCGTCGCCGTCGGCCAGCAGGCTCGCGCTCGCACCCACCGGGTGGTAGCCGCCGGCGCGAAGGCCATCGTCGATGGTGGCGCGCTGCGAGACCGCCCCGCCCGGCTCGAGCGAGCGGTACACGAGCTTGTTCGCGAGGGCATCGACGTAGGCGAGGTGCAACGTGCCGTCGGACCCGAACGCAGCGGTGACGTGCTGGCCATAGTCGGTCCCCGCGTCACCGTCGATGGTCTGGGGCAAAAAGAGCCCCGCGTTGTTCTGTGTCGCGACGCGCAGCCGGTGGCCCGCGTGGTCGTAGTACGCGGCGGCGATCTGACCGGACGGACCGCGCACGAGCTTTGTGAACAGGCCGGTGCCCTCCGGAAGCGCGCCCGAGCTCGGCGCGGCCAGTGGCGTCGTGCAGACCCCCGCGATGCAGACGGCACCCGTGGAGCAGACCGGCGTGCACGGCGCGATGTCGACCGGAACGCAGCTCGAGTGCACCGGATCGGTGTTCGGGGCGCCATTGACCATCGCGTTCACTGTGCATGCCTGCCCGGACTGACAGCGGCCGGCGCAGCCGATCGCGACCGTCTCCACCACGGAAAGCGACCAGTCACCGGCCGAGGCGGGGTTCTCCACCGTCGCGCGCGCGATGCGCAGCTCCGACGAGAAGCCGCTCGTCGCGTCGCCGAGCCCGACGGCCGCATAGAGCACGACGACGTGGTCGGACGGGTCCATCACCGTGGCCGGGAACAGGCCCACCTCGATGGCGCCGTCCGCCGACCCCATGTCGACGGTGTGGCTCGTGAACGACGGGCCGTTTGCGAACTTCAGCGCATGGTTCGTGGCATCCCAGTAGGCGATGTGCGGCTTGCCGGTCGACGTGAGCGCGAGCGAGGAGTAGTAGCCGACGTCGGGCCCCGGCTCGCTGCGGCCTCCGCGAAACTTCTGCTTGGGGTCCTTGTCGGCCGTCTCGTCGACGCCATCGACCAGCGTCCACTCGAGGGGCACGCCGAGTTTTTGCGTGTCCGTGTGCGTGTACGCGAGGTCGCCGTAGTTCTGGTCGTAGGCCGAGATGTGCAGCTGCGTGCCGGACATCCGAAGGTCGTGGGTGCGCCCTATCTGGTCGGTGGGGTCGAGAGGGTGTGAACCGGAGCCCCCGCCGCCGTGGTGGCATGCGCCGAGCCCCAGCAACGCTGCGACGAGGCGAGTGCGACGGCGGGCGAGCAGCGCGGCCGCCGCGAGCAGCAGCGCGATCGGCCCCGCGCTCCCGGCGCGCGGCGCGATCGAGCAGCCGGCCGCTGCCTGCGCGGGCGCGACGTACGGAAGCGGCGCGACGTTGCCGGCCTCGTCGCGGACCTCGACGACGAGCCCACCGGGAGCGGACGGAGCCGGGCCGAGCTGCGCGCTCTTGCCGAAGGCACCACCGTTCACGCGGAACACGAGCGCGTCCACTGCGGAGATGCCGTCGGTGGCGTGCGCGACGAGGAGGCCGTCGTCCACCGTGAAGCTTCCGATCGGCGGCTGCGAGTCGATGATGAACGGCAGCACCACGGGGCTCGTGTCGAGCGAAGCGGGGTCACCCACCGCGCGCCCCCGCACCCTCACGGTGTGCTTGCCCTGCAGCCACAGCGACTCGTCGGTGACCGTGACCGTCTCCACCTGCTGGTACGGATGCCAGGTGCCACCGTCGAAGGCGTAGCTCCACTCGAACGGGCGTCCGCTTGCCTTGCCATGCACCTCGAGCGTCACGGACGGAATCCGGCCGTCGCGATGATCGATGGCGAACGAGCTCGTCGGCGGCGTTTTCACCTCGAGGAGCTGCGCTATCGTCTGCGTTCCCAGGCGAGCAGCGGTTGCCTGTCGCACATCGGCGTAGATCGCGAGGAACTGCCCCGCGCCGTCGGCGTCGGGCTCGACGGAGGTGATGACCTTCGGCGCGAGCGCGAGGCCGGCGAGCGTTGGCAGGTGCAGCGCCGGGACCTTGCCGAGCAGCGCACCGATCGACACCGACAGGAGCGTGGGGAACGCGGCCTCGAGCTGCGCCCGCGGCTCGGCGATGAGGTCGGTGTTCGAGACGTGGACATTCGCGAACGCCTTCGACAGATCGCCGGCGATGAACGTGAGCCCGCCCGAGTCGTCGGTGTCGAGCGACATCGGCAGCGCGAGATCGGTGCTGAGCGTTGCGATACGAACGTAGCGGTCGTCGACGAAGAGATAGAAGTCGGCCGCCAGCCCCGGCGCCGTCACGGTGAGCAGCGGGTCGTCGATGACGCGTGTACCGTTCGCGTCCATCTTGAAGGTGCCCTTGCCGAGCCGGAAGGTCGGCGGGTTCTGCGGCCGGAGCTGCAAGAGCGCCGGAGCGTCATCGGTGTGGAGCAGATCGTTGAGCGAAGGCATGACGAGCGCGAGCGTCTTTGCCGAAAGCTGCGACACGGTCGCACCGCCGACGCCGAGGCAGAGGCCACCCGCATCCCAGAAGGAGAAGCCGAGCTGCGTCAGGTGCGAGACGTGGATCCCGACGCCGAAGTGGAATGGCGTGGAAGTACCGGGCACCACGTCGCCCGTGAAGGAGGCTGAGGGACCCACGTCCGTCGGCGTCGGCGGTGCGACGATGGGGACGCACGCGCTGTGCGGATCGGCGAGCGACCCGCCGAGGATGCCGAGCGACAGACCGGTGTCCGCCGTTGCATAGCCGCCTGCAGCCTCGATGACATCGATATGTGCCCTCGCGGACGGCGAGAACTTCTGCAGGAACGAACCGACGTCGGCGCGGCCCTGCACACCGAGCTGCTGGATGCACGTTGCGCCATCGACCCCGATGCACTTGTTGCTCGTGCACGAGGTGGCGGCGGCGGGGCAGTCGGCGACGGTGTTGCACGCCTGGCAGAACTGTCCCTTCACGACGGAGGCGACCGCGTCCTCCACCTTGCTCTTGATGGAGTTGATGATGAACCCTTTCACGACGCCGAGCGCGGCCACGGCGCACAG
>JAYTLP010000218.1:0-9137 GCA_043729375.1 Myxococcales bacterium | reverse complement strand
CCGGCCCGCGCGGCCACGTCGACTCGTTCGGCGACAGCCGCGTCAACGGCAGGGCACAGCTCACGACGCGGCTCTACAAGAAGCTCGCCTTCAGGCTCTCGTTCACCGCCCGCTACGACAACGTCCCCGCGCCGCTGCCCAAGATCGGTGGGGTGCCCTACGCTGCCGACTACCAGCCCGCGGCAGAGAAGCTCGACACCATCACCGAGGCATCCCTCGTCATGTCGTTCCTTTAAGTCATGACCTCCCTCCGCCACACCCACCCGCTTCGCAATGGAGAGCCTGCCCTCATGAGAGCGACTCGACTCGCAGTTGTCACCACCGCCCTTCTGTCCCTCGGAACCGTCGCTCACGCCGATCCGCTCAAGGTCGAGATCGGCGTCTTCGGTGGCTACCACCTGTTCTCGAACACCAACCAGCTCGGCCGCGATGTCGGCTCGACGACCGAGAACCGCCTGAAGAACAGCGGCACGTTCGGCATGCGTCTCGGCTTCATCGTGCATCCGCTCGTCGAGCTCGAGACCGAGCTCGGCCTGACCCCGACGAGCGCCTCGACCACGGCGGGCCGCGCCACGGCGCTCGCCGTCGGCTACCGCGCCCACCTCCTCGTTCACATCCTCAAGGGCCACGTTCGCCCCTTCATCCTCGCCGGCGGCGGCGGCGCCACCCTGTCGTCGTCGAACCCGAACATCGTCCACGAGGACACCGATGGTGAGTTTCACTTCGGCGTGGGCATCAAGGGCGATATCCGCCCGAACTGGGGCATGCGCCTCGACGCCCGGCTCTATATCGAGCCGTCGACCAACGCCGACAAGATCTACGCGACCAACGACTACGAGGTCACGCTCGGCATTTACGGCCTGTTCGGTGGCCCGAAGAAGATCGCGGCCGTCGAGCCCAAGCTCGTCATCCCGCCGGACATCGACGGCGACGGCATCCTCAATGCCGATGACCTCTGCCCGGAAAAGAAGGGCCCTGCTGCCAACCAGGGCTGCCCGGACAAAGACACCGACGGCGATCTCATCGTGGACCGCCTCGACAAGTGCCCGAACGACAAGGGCATCGAGGAGAACGGTGGCTGCCCCGACACGGACTCCGACAAGGACGGTGTCGTCGACCGCCTCGACAAGTGCCCGCAGGTCGCCGGTGTCCCCGAGAACGGTGGCTGCCCCGACACGGACACTGACAAGGACGGCGTGCCCGATCGTCTCGACAAGTGCCCCAACGAGCCCGAGACCATCAACGGCTACAAGGACCTCGACGGCTGCCCCGATGAGCTTCCCGTCGCCATCAAGAAGTACACGTCCGGCGCGCTGAAGGGCATCAACTTCGAGACCGGCAAGACGACGCTCCTTCCCACGTCGACGGCTGCGCTCGGTGAGATCGTCCAGGTTCTCAAGGACTACCCGGACGTGAAGATCGAGGTCGGCGGGCACACGGACAACGTCGGTGAGCGCAACGCCAACATCGACCTCTCGAAGGGCCGCGCCGATGCCGTGCGTCAGTACTTCGTCACGCACGGCATCCAGGACTCGCGCGTCACGTCGATGGGCTACGGGCCGGACAAGCCGATCGCAGACAACAAGACCAAGGCCGGCAAGGCCAAGAACCGCCGCGTCGAGATGCGGCTCATCAACTAGGGGAACGTTCCCTGCTTCTCGCGAGTGTCCGATTCCGCCGCCGCCGTGACTTTCCGGCGGCGTTTTTTTTAGAAAGGTTCTTCCATGAGCATCCTCAAAGAGTTTCGCGACTTCGCGATGCGCGGCAACGTCGTCGACCTCGCCGTCGCAGTCATCATCGGTGGCGCGTTCGGCAAGATCGTCGCGTCGCTGGTTGCCGACATCGTCATGCCGACCGTCGGTCTCCTCGTGGGCGGGGTGGACTTCACCTCGCTCGCCTACACCGTCGACAAGGGTCTCGGCGGCAAGGGCGCGACGATCAAGTACGGTCTGTTCATCCAGAGCGTGTTCGACTTCATCATCGTCGCCCTCGCGATCTTCGCGGCCATCCAGGTGATCAATCGGTTCAAGAAGAAGGAAGAGGCAGCACCCGTCGAGACGCCGCCGAGCGAGCTCTTGCTCGTCGAGATCCGCGACCTGCTGAAGGCCGAGAACGCCCGCCGCATCGCGCCGTAGCGCTATCGCCCGCGCGGCCACTCCCCGCCGCCATAGCTGCCGCGGGCCCGCACCTTCGTCACGATCTCGGTCCACATTTCGCGCTGTGCCCCCGTCTCGAGCTCCAGGTGCTTGACGAGGATCGGCACGATGTCCGTGTTGTCGAATGACGAGAGCAGGCGCTTCGCCAGGTCGCGCAGCGGCGGCGACTCGTAGCGCAGGACCTCGATCAGAAACTCGCCTGCCTCGAGCGAAGCGATGCGACCGATCGACTCCAGCGCCACCTCCTTCACGCGGGCGCTCTCGTGCTCGCGAAAGATGCGCGTGAGCGGGTCGAACGCGTGCGGAAAGTGCAGCGCGGAAAGCGCCTCGAGCGCGGCCTGCTGCACCTGCGGCCCGTCATCGGAGAGCCCGCGGGTCACCATCTGGAAGCTGCGCTTGAAGTACAGGCTACGAAGCGCGCGCTGCACGCCACGACGTACCTCCACGTTCGGGTGGTTCGAGAGCTTCTCGAGCGGCCGCAGCGCCGCGTAGGCCTGCAGCTCACCTAGCCCCGCCGCCACCTGAGCCAGCAACGCTGGGTCTGAATCGAAGGCCCTGCCCGCAGGGGCGCCGAGGATGTTGAGCAGCACGAGCAGCGCGCGGCGACGGATCATGTCGGCGTAGCGCACATCGCCGACGATCGAGGCACACACCTGCGCGGGGTCGCCGTCGAGCTCCCACTCGATGAGGTCCAGGTACCAGATCTCCGGGTACGCGTGCTGCTGCCGCAGGTAATCCGGAAACGGGGCCGCATCGACCACGGCGCCGCCGCTCTCCCCGTAGCGCTTGGCCACCTTGGCGTAGCGCGCCCGCTTTTCGTCCCCGAGCGAAAGCTTCGAGAGCTTCTCGTAGCTCTCGCGCACGCGCGCGAAGTCCCCGATGGCATTCCACGAGTCCACCGAGGCCAGGAAGGCGTTCTCGGTCATCTCGACAGAGCCGCCGTCGCGCTCGTTCTTTGCCGCTGCGAGCCACCACGTCTCCGCGGCGCGCCGCGTGTAGCCGCGGTCGTAGACGAGGCCGGTGCGCCGCGCATAGTCCGCTGCCTCGCGGAACACCATCGCCGCCGCGTGCAGCTCTTCGCGTTCGAGGCTGATGCGGAGGAAGTCCTCGTAGTACTGCAGCACGTAGAACTTGAGGTTGTCCTCCTTCAGCACGCGGATGCAGTTGATGTAGCCCTCGGCAAGGTTCTCGTAGCTCCCCGAGTCGCGACCGAGCTTGAGCAGGACCGCGTAGCAGTCGAACGCACGCTCACGCTCGCCGCGCGCCTCGAAGTCGTCGGCGACCTCCTCGAGCAGTCGCTGCGCATGGATGAAGCGACGCTCCGCTTCGTCCTTGTCGCCTGCCCTCCGCGACGCATCGCCCATGTCGAACTCGACGAGCGCGAGCTCGTAGGGCTGATCGCGCAGCCGCGGATCGCCGAGCACGCGTTCCCACACCTTGCGCTCCTGCGCCGGGTCGTTGGCGAGCGAGTACGCGACCGCCGCGAGGACGGCTCGTCCCGCCTCGAGGTACGCCGTGCCTGCGGCGCGGAAGCACTCGCGCGCCGTTGCGCCGGTGCTGCGCCTGCCATCGACCTCGTGCGTGCGCGCGACCTCGACCGGCGCCTGCGCCTTCGTGAAGGCGGCAAGCGCCTGCGGGAACTGGTGCAGGTACAGGAAGACGTACCCCGCCTCGAGCGAACGTCCGAGGTTTACGTACGCGGCCGCCGCGCCGCGCAGCCAGTCGTCGTACTCGAAGTCGACGACGTGCGTGTTGGCGAGGAGCTGCCGCCAGGTGCGTTCGGCCTCGGCGTGGTGGCCTCCTTTGGCCTGCGCCTCCGCCCGCTCCTTCAGCTGCTGGTTGGCGTCTAGCATCGAAAGGGGGACCTGCCCGTTGATTGAAAGGGGGACCTGCCCGTCCCCCCTCGTCGGGCAGAGCCCGACGAGCCTCCCCCCAGGGCGCGTGTCTCGCGCGCGGGGGCGTTTGCGCCTGCCGCGGACGTGGCTGGACCGGGTGCTTCGCTTCGCTCGCCCTCTTCGCTCATCGGGCCGGCTCGGGTTCGGGCGGTGCTTGAGGCGGGGTGGGGATCGCTCGTCGCGGAAAGATCATGCGCAGGTGGGCGTCGAACTCGTCCTCGAGGCGCTCGACCATGCGCTCGCCGAGGAGCTTGCGCCACGCGGCTAGCGGCATGACGTACGTCACGGTGGCTCGCGCGGCGCCGGTGCCGTCGAGCTGCTGCACCTCGAGCTCGCGGTCGGGGATGGCGGCTTCGCCCGGCTTGGACTTTGCCGGCCTCTTCGGCTTCGGCTGCTGCGCGAGGTAGCGGACGAGCTCGAAGTTGCTGTCGAAGCGCGACGCGGACAGGTCGCCGCGGTCGACGTCGATGCCGGATATGGCGTTGTCGGGAAACGCCCAGTAGAGGCGATACGGCGACTGCGGCGTCTCGGCGTGTGCCGAGGCGGCGACGAGCAGCGCGCAGATGAGGAGGCAGTCCCTCATGAGGTCGACTCCGGCGCGTGCGTGCCGGCATCAGCGACGATCTCGAGAGCGCGCTCGCGGCGGCCCTTCTTGCTCGACAGCGCACTCGCATCGACCACCTGCGAGCGGTGCAGCAGCGAGAGGTAGTCGAGCCGCATCGTCGAGGAGGGCAGGACGAAGATCCCGTAGAGGTACGCATCACGCCGGAGCTGCTGCACCAGGTCCACGGGGATGTGACACTGGCCGTGCGTGATGATGTAGAGCGCGATGTCGCGCTTCTCGTGCGCGCGCTGCCGACGCAGCTCGTTTGCCAGCTGCCGGAACACCCTGGCGTAGTTGCGGCCTCGGTCGGACCGGAAGCACAGGAGGTACGGCGCCGCCATGTCGCCCGCGGCGACCTTCTGCACGTCGTAGAGCCTCGAGTCGAAGAAGCGCAGCCAGACCTCGTCACCGGCCAGCGTGAGCTTCTTCGCGAGCGTGAGCGCCAGGCCGCGCGCGAACACCTGCCGCACGCCGCGCATCGACGGAGAAGAGTCGATGAGGATGTACTGCAGCCGCTTCTCCTCCTCGCGATGACGCTCGTGGCCGTAGTAGTACAGCTCGTTGTCGATGACCTTGCGCTCGAAGAGATCGTCGTCGTACGCGAATTCCGACAGCACGAGCGCGTCGAGCTGGCCACGGCGCTCGATCGACGCATAGCCGTCCATCGCGAACGTCTGCGCGCCGGCCGCGCGCTTGGTCTCGAGCACCGATGGCAGGAGCTCGAGCGAGAAGTTCACGACGTCGTTCGCCTCCGGGGTGCGGAACACGTTGTACAGATCGAGCAGGTCCACGCCGACCTGTCCGCCCACGTCCAGCGCTCCGGCTGCGAGCCCTGGTGCCAGCGACTGCCCCGAGGCCTGGAAGACCCCGAGAAGGCGGAGCGTGTCGAGATCGATCTGCTCCAGCGACGTGTAGATCTGGAGCCGCTGCTGGCTCAGAAAGCGGAGCAGCTCGAGGAGGTCTCGACGGTCGAACTCGAGGTAGCGCGCCGCCACGTCCGACTGCGTGTAGCGAGTCGGATCGAGCGGCAGCACCTCGGCGCCAACCCCTTTGCTCGGGTCGGGCATGCGGTGGTACGCGTCGCCCAGCACCCGCGTGAGCAGCACCGCCACGAGGTCGTCGCGCAGGCGCAGGGCCGAGGCGCGCGTTGCCACCTCACTCTCCGCGAGCGTGCGCAGGAGCGCGAGGTAGTCCCGGCTCGCGGCGCGCAGCTCCGGGCCCGCGCCGATGGCCTGGAGCATCGCCTCGGACGCGCCCAGCTCGAAGCCGCCCCGGCTCCCTGCGGTGAGGAGCAACCCGACGTCGTGCACGACGAAGAGTGGCAGGTGGACGCCGAGCCGGCTCATCGTGTTCGTCCATGCCGCGGCGCGCACCATCGCCATCGGGCTCTCCGACCGCGCCTGGCTGAGCGCCAGCGAGCCGACCTGCCGGCCGAACCACGCTTCTCCGCTCATCAGCCGAACTTGGACGACTGGAAGACGTTCTCGAGGAGCTGGTCGACCTCGGTCACCATGCGTTGCGCCACCTCGTTGGTGGTGGCGTGTGCCTGGAGCGCGGCCTTGATCTCACCGAGGTTCTTGAGCTGTGCGAAGAGCTGGATGTCGGAGAGCTGCGCCGAGCCGGTGAGCAGCTCGCGGATGGTGCCGAGCTCGGTGAGCAGCGACTCGAGGCCCGCCTGGCCCCCCTGCACGCGCCGCGCGTTCGGGTGCTCGCGGTAGTAGCGCTCGACCACCGGCGTGACGATCTCGTCGAGCAGCTCGGACTGGTCGAGGTTGTTCCACACGTGACGCAGGATGAAGAAGTCGCTGTCGTTGGCCTCGGTCCGTCCATCGACGAGCGCGGACGCGGCGACGAGCTTCAGCAGCTTGACGACGCGACGATCGGAGATGGACACGCCCTCCGAACGAATCTGGAAGACGAGCCCCTTGTAGCGGGAGAGCAGCTCCTCCGAAAACTGCAGTCGAGAGCCGAGCGCCTGGTTCAGGCGGTGCAGATCGGCAGCCGTGACGATCGGCACGACAGGCTGCTCGGAGAGCGCCTGCGACTCGATGCGGAGACCGCGCTCGATGAGGCCGCTGAAGTGGTAGCTGTCGAGGTTGTTGGAGACGACCCGCAGCAAAAAGCGATCGAAGATGGCCGCGAGGTTGTCGTCGTTCGGCACCTCGTTGGACGCGCCGAACAGAGACAGAAGCGGCACCTTCATCACCTGCGCGCCGTTGGAGAAGCGGCGCTCGTTCAGCACGGTGAGCAGCGAGTTCAGGATGGCCGAGTTCGACTTGAAGACCTCATCGAGGAAGACGATCTCGGCTTCGGGGAGCATGCCCGTGGTGCGGCGCGTGTACGTGCCCTCGCGGAACGCGCGGATGTCCACGGGCCCGAACAGCTCGTTCGGCTCGGTGAAGCGTGTGAGCAGGTAGTCGAAGTAGCGCGCGTCGATGAGTCGCGCGAACTGACGCACCAGCGCGCTCTTCGCGGTGCCCGGCGGCCCGATGAGCACCATGTGTTCGCCCGCGACGACGCTGACGAGCAGCAGCCGGATCAGCTCCTGCTTGTCGAGGAAGCTGCGCGAGAGGATGTCCCCGACCTTCTGGAGGCGCGCGACGACGGCGGTGAGGTCGGGTGCTGGGCTCGGGGGCGGGATCGACATGGGACGCTCCATCATGCCACGCGTGCGTGCTCGCCGGTGCCGCGACTCACAAGGCCGACGAGCTCGAGCACGCGTCGGTTGCCGACGAGCTCGGCGCAGGCGTCCGCGTAGGCGCTCACGTTGCGCTCGAGCTGCGGATCGAGCCCGAGGTCGGCCGGCCGCCCGAGCCCGACGCGCTCCGCGGCAGCGTGCAGCCCGAAGCCGTCCGAGATCGTTCGCGTCATCCCCTTCGTGTATCCGCGCAGGATCTGCAGGTGTCCCTCCGCATCACGAGCGGGACGTGCGAGCACGTCGAGCAGGTGCAGGTGGCTGTGGAACGACGTGGCGATCGCCGCTGCCTCCTGCGCTCTCGCCGTGTTGTAGAGCGTGACGAGCGGCTCGACGAAGTCGGCCTCCACCGCCGGGAGACCACGTCCGAGCCACGAGTCTGCGACCACGCGGGCGATCCGCGGCGTGGCGAGCCAGCGCGCCGTGCGCGACAGCTCGCGCGGTGGCTCCGGGCGCGAGAACAGAAGATCGGTGAGCGGGGAGGCCGACAGGAGCGCCGCCACGACGGTGCGCAGCGATGGCACGGTGATGGCCTCGTCGAAGAGACGGACCGTCGTGTGTTCCTCGTGGACGCGCCGGACACTTTGCCAGCGCAAAAGCCGCTGGGGCGGGCGCTCGCCGAGGAACGTCTGCTGGCCCGCCCAGAAGCGGATGTGAACGTCGTGCCGGGTGAGGGTGCGTAGACCGTCGACGAGCGCGTGCCGCGCGCACAGCGCAGCCTCGTCGGCAGGCGGCGCGAGCCCGACGACGCGAGCCGAGAACGCAGCGACGCGGCCCACCACTCCACCCTCGTGCTTCTTCTGCACGAGGAGCCAGCAGAGGTTGTGGATCGCGACACCGATGCGGATGCTGTCGGCGTCGAGCATGGGCGCGCTCACCGTGTAGAGGTAGCGCGCCGCGCTTTTGCGTCGCGCCTCGGCGAGCTCCGCGATGCCCGCAAGCGAGGACCGGTGCTCGACGAGTGCGTCGACGTCGTCAGAGTCGAAGGGGTCGCGGACGGTGAGGGTCGAGCCGGTGGCGAGTGGCACGAGCACCTCTGCAACGAAGTCCTCCGTGTGCGATGCCACTAGTCGCCCTCGTCGACACGGAAACCCCAGAGCGGGAACAGCCCGTGCTTGCCGTGCTGTACGTCCACGGCCGTGTCCGGGTCCACGCCGCCGAGCGCGCGAGACGCGGGCTCCGTGGGCACCTCGATCGCCTCGAGCGCGGTGCGACCGAGCGGCACCATCGTGGTGGCGTCGATGCCGATGGGCGCGCGCCCCACGGGCAGCGGGAAGATCACGAGGCGACTCGTGCTCGCGCCGAGGTGCTCCGCGAGCACCTGCTCGCTCACCTGCGGCTCGATCCGATAGCCGACGGGCAGGAGCACGCCGGGCGCGGCGCGCCAGAACGGCTGTCCCACGGGCATCGCCGCCAGGCCGTCGTCGGCGACCACGAGCAACCCCTCCGTCAGCGCCAGCACCTTCGCCGACTGGAGCAGCCGCTGCGGCGCCGTGTACACGAGCTTGCGCAGCCACGGGACGCGCGCCCAGGGAACCATGACCGCCGTCACCTTCGCTCCGACCTCGGACGGCGCGAGGCGCAGCGGGACCGCGATGGCCTTCAGCGCGGCCTGCGTTTGCGCCACGGGAAGCGCGCGCTCGTCGAGCTGGAAGCCGCGCTCGACGAGTCCCTGGACGGGGACGAGCGCGGGCTCATCGAACACCTCGGCGGCGTCACGCGTGCCAGAGAAGACGTAGAGCCGATCGGCGTCGAAGATGGAGGCGCAGGCCTCGAGCCGGATCGGG
>JAYTLP010000217.1:0-3181 GCA_043729375.1 Myxococcales bacterium | reverse complement strand
TGATCGTCTGCAGGAGCGGCTCGGGCGCGACGTAGCACTTCACATCGGGCGGAATCAGCGACGCGAGCTTGTCCGCCATGGGCTGCGAAAAAAGGACGGCGCGCGTGCGCCTCGACGAGCCAAAGAGCACGCGGGCGACGACCTCACCTTCGGCGACGAAGAGGTCGCCGTCGGCGCGGATGTCACGGTCGCGCAGCCCCGAGAAGCAGCGGAGGAGTGAATCGTTCGCGAGCTGCTCGAGCGAGGTGACCGGCTGCCACACGACGTGCCTCTGCTACGGGACGGGCGCGAGCATGAAGCCGTAGGCGGCCGTCGCGGCGACGAGCTCGGGGTGCTTCGTCGAGCTCACGTGACCCGTCATCGGCGACGCGACGCCGTTCGGCTCGAGGCCGTCGGGGCACGCGACGAGGTGCTCGTCGTAGGTGTACGCGTAGCCCGTGGCATCGGGCGTCAGCGTCTCGACGGACTGCCACGTGCAGCCGTCGAGCCACTCGAAGTCGCTGCGGAAGACGACCGGCTTGCCACCACCGTGGCCAGAGGACGGCTCGTGGTCGACGACCACCGGCTCGGGGCCGAACACCGAGTAGTAGCTCATGCCCGCCTGTCGTTCGCCGTCGAGGACGAGCAGGTAGCTGCGGGGTCGGTAGTGCTCGCGGACCCCGAGCGCTCCGGCGCCGAGGAGCAACCCCAGCCCCAGCGCGAGGCCGCGAGCCCCGAGCCTGACCCCCACTCCGACCTCGACCGGCTGCAGAAGACCATTGTGCGTCGCCATGCGTTCTCCTCCACCGATGACTATACGCCGATTCGCAGCCGCGGTGCCGCGCGTTGACTTTCTCGTCGCACGCGGGCTTTATTGCCCGCTCTACGATCCGCACTACGTTCCGCCACCGCAAGGAGCCCTGGTTCATGTCCGACTTCCTCTTCACCTCCGAGTCCGTCACCGAAGGGCATCCCGACAAAGTGTGCGACCAGGTCTCGGACGCGATCCTCGACGCGATCCTCGCGAAGGACCCTGCGGCCCGCGTTGCCTGCGAGACCCTCGTCAAGACGGGTTTCGTGATGCTCGCGGGCGAGATCACCACCACGGCCTACGTCGACTTCCCGAAGATCGTCCGCGAGACGATCAAGGAAATCGGCTACACGCACTCCGACATGGGCTTCGACTACGCCTCGTGCGGCGTGCTGTCGGCCGTCGAGGCGCAGTCCCCCGACATCGCGCAGGGCGTCGATGGCAAGGGTGTCTACACGAAGGAGGAGCAGGGCGCCGGCGACCAGGGCATGATGTTCGGCTACGCCTGCGACGAGACGAAGGAGCTAATGCCGATGCCCATCGCACTCGCGCACAAGCTCTCGAAGCGCCTCGCCATGGCCCGCAAGAAGGGCATCCTCCCGTGGGCCCGTCCCGACGGCAAGACGCAGGTCTCCGTGCGCTACGAGGACGACCGTCCCGTCGCCATCGACACCGTCGTCATCTCGACGCAGCACGCAGAGGACGTGAAGTACAAGACGCTCAAGGAAGCCATCATCGAGGAGGTCTGCAAGAAGGAGCTCCCGCGCGAGCTCGTGACCCCCAAGACGCGCTACTTCATCAATCCCACGGGCCGCTTCGTCGTCGGCGGCCCCATGGGTGACTCGGGCCTCACGGGTCGCAAGATCATCGTCGACACCTACGGGGGCTGGGGTCGTCATGGAGGCGGCGCCTTCTCCGGCAAGGACCCGTCGAAGGTCGATCGCTCCGCCGCGTATTACGCGCGATTCATCGCGAAGAACATCATCGCAGCGAAGCTGGCTCGTCGCTGCGAGGTCCAGCTCGCGTACGCCATCGGCGTCGCGCAGCCGGTCTCCATCAACGTCCAGACGTTCGGCACCGGCACCATCTCCGACTCGGCGATCGAGAAGATCGTCAAGGAGCACTTCGACTGCCGCCCGGCCGCGCTCATCAAGGAGCTCGACCTCCTCCGCCCGATCTACCGTCCCACTGCGACCTACGGCCACTTCGGGCGCAGCGAGAAAGAGTTCACCTGGGAGAACACGAACAAGGCCGCGCAGCTCGCGTCCGACGGTCGTCGCTTCCAGCCCGTCAGCCGCGGCAACGGCTCGCCGCCCGCTCCGAAGGCACCGGTGAAGAAGCCGGGCCGCCCGGGCGCCGAAGCCTAGACCACTTCCTCACCGCACCGACGAGAAAGGCCCGCCAGAGCGATCCGGCGGGCCTTTTTCATGTGCGCGTAGCGGTGACGCTCAGTCGGGCAGCGCGCAGCTCGACGCCCGGGCGCAGCCCGAGACGCAGCCGTTCTCCACGACCCGGATGTAGCCGCTGCGGCACTCGACCGGCGCAAAGCCGCAGTCGGGTGTGCCGTCGAACGAGCAGAGCGCGGGCGCATCGGCGCAGTGCGAGAACCCGAGGCAGCAGCCGATTCCTGCGCAGCCGCAGACACCGGGATCTGTGTAGACCGAGAAGCATGTCGGGTCCGCATCGCAGGTCGTCTCGTCTCCGTGCAATGCGCAGCTGTGCTGGCACTCGATGATTGGGCACGACGTCTCGGGGGCCGGCTTGCCGATCTGGTTGCAGCCGCGGAAGTCGAGCGCGGCCTTCGGGTCGCACGATGGCTGGCAGCCCGTCGAGTAGCAGCTCGGATCCGCATCGCAGCTCGCCTGGTCGGTGTGCTGGTCGCAGCACGCGATGAACGGGCACTCCGGCCCGGGAGTGCCCACGTCGATACAGAGGAACCCGCTGCCGCCTCCGCAGATGTCCCCGCACCCGGCACCGAAGCACCGCGGGTCCGCGTTGCAGCTCGCGGGGTCCTTGTGGTCGATGCAGAAGCCGCCGCCGTCTGAGCCGCCGCCATCGGTGCCTGCATCGGGGCCCGGAAGCCCGAGCCCGTTGCCGGCGCAGGCGGCGAGGAAGACGACGAAGAGGGTACAGACGAGTGAGCGCATGTCGGAGCACCGAGCACGGCCGGTGCCACCTCCAGTGGCCCTGCGTTCGACGGGTTACGGCGTCCAGTGCGCGGGTTTTTGCTGGGGTCGGGCCCCGACGCTCTCGAATATCTGAGGGTCCATGACGAGCATGCCCGCGTTCGAACGCACGGGGACCGCGTGCTAGCGTCCCGGCCATGCGAATCGGATTTCTCGGGCTCGGCACCATGGGTGCGCCCATGGCGTCGAACCTCGTGCGCGCGGG
>JAYTLP010000216.1:0-6345 GCA_043729375.1 Myxococcales bacterium | reverse complement strand
TTGCCCTCGGGGAGCTCGTAGACGCGCTTCTTGAAGACGCGTCCGTCGCTGGTGAAGATGAGCACGGTGTCGTGCGTCTCGGCGACGAAGAGCTGCGCCACGAAGTCCTCGTCCTTGGACGACGCGCCGGTCACGCCGCGCCCACCGCGCTTCTGCGCGCGGTACTCGCTGACGGCGGAACGCTTGACGTACCCGCCGTGCGACACGGTGACGACCATGTCCTCGTTGGCGATGAGCTCCTCGACGGGAATCTCGCCCTCGTCATCGACGATCTGCGTGCGGCGCTCGTCGCCGAACTGCTCGCGGATCGCACGGAGCTCGCCGATGATGACGTCCATGAGCAGGTCCTCGGACGCGAGGGTTGCCTCGAGGCGGTCGATCGTCTGTCCGAGCTCGATGTACTCGGTATCGAGCTTGTCACGCTCCAGCCCCGTGAGGCGCGAGAGGCGCATCTCGAGGATGGCCTTGGCCTGCCGCTCGGAGAGGAGATAGTCCCCCGTGGCGGTGCGACGCTCGATCTCGGTCTCGGGCCGGCCAGCGCGCCGCAGGAACTCGGCGAGACCCACGAAGGGCTCGGCCATCAGAACGACCTTGGCCTCGTCGGGATCCGGCGCAGCGCGGATGATCTGGATGACGCGGTCGATGTTGTCGACGGCGATGACGAGGCCCTCGACGATCTCCTGGCGGCTCTTCGCCTCGCGCAGCTCGAATACGCAGCGACGCGTGACGACGTCGCGGCGGTGATCGAGGAAGTGGACGAGCGCGTCCTTGAGCGTCAGCACCTTGGGGCGCTGGTCGACGATGGCGAGCATCGTCACGCCGAACGACGTCTGCAAAGACGTCATCTTGTAGAGGTTGTTGAGCACGACGGCAGCGACCGCGTCCTTGCGCAGGTCGACGACGATGCGCATGCCCTTGCGACTCGACTCGTCGCGGATGTCGCTGATGCCCTCGAGGCGCTTCTCCTTCACGAGGTCGGCGATGCTCACGACGAGACGCGTCTTCACGAGCATGTACGGGATCTCGGTGATGACGATCGAGGCGCGCCCGTTCTTGTGCTCCTCGATCTCCGCGCGCCCGCGCATGACGACCGAGCCGCGGCCGGTGTGGTACGCGGAGCGGATCCCCTGGCGGCCGTAGATGAAGCCCGCCGTGGGGAAGTCGGGGCCGGGAATAATCTTCATGAGCTCGTCGATGGTGATCGCGGGCTGCTCGGCCACGGCAATGACGCCGTCGATGATCTCGGACAGGTTGTGCGGCGGGATGTTCGTCGCCATGCCCACGGCGATGCCGGTGGTGCCGTTGACGAGGAGGTTCGGCACCCGCGCCGGCAGAACATTGGGTTCGAGCTCCTTGTCGTCGTAGTTCGGTGACCAGTCGACCGTCTCCTTGTCGATGTCGGCAAGCAGCTCCGTCGAGAGTCGCGCCATGCGAACCTCGGTGTAACGCATCGCAGCGGCCGGGTCGTTGTCGATGGAGCCCCAGTTGCCCTGCCCGTCGGCGAGCGGATAGCGCATCGAGAAGTCCTGCGCCATGCGCACGAGCGCGTCGTAGATGGACGCGTCACCGTGCGGATGAAACTTGCCCATGCAGTCGCCGACGACACGAGCCGACTTCAGGTAGGGCCGGTTCCACGAGTTGTTGAGCTGCTCCTGCGTGTAGAGGATGCGGCGGTGGACGGGCTTGAGGCCGTCACGAACATCGGGGAGCGCGCGCGCGATGATGACGCTCATCGCGTAATCCATGAACGAGGACTTCATCTCGTCGGCGATGTTCACCGGGATGCGCTCGGGACCGCCGTTGCGACCTCCGCCGTTGCCGTTCGACATTGTTTCGGTGGGATCTACAGGCGCGGCCATGGGCGGCTTTTTAACACGTTCGCGGACCGTTCTGGGCGACGACGAATCGGCGACAGGTGGCAAGTCTCGCCACCTTCCGACCACTCGAGGCGCCGCAAACGATCGTGTGCAAGTAGCCGTCGGCGCTCGCGCCACCTCGAGAATCGAAGCTGGCGCGACTGTTGCTCCGTGCCGGGCCCATAGCCCCTCTCAGGAGACCCACCATGAACAAGCTCGCGATCGCCCTCCTCACCCTCCCGCTCCTCGCAGGAGCCGCTCAGGCCGCCACGCCCAAGATGCCCGCCGCAGTCCGCGCCGACCTCAAGCAGGCCGTCAAGGCCGCGCCGTTCTACCAGGGGACCGTCAAGCCGTCCTACCAGGGGGCCGTCACGAAGGACGGCAAGGCCTGGGTCGCCACGCTCACCCTCCGGGGCCTCGGTTCCATGGGGCCCGTCCACGTCGAGCCGCGGCCGCTCTATCGCATCGGGGTCGGCACCGCGTTCGTGAAGTTCAGCCCGACGACCGGCAAGGAGAACGGCAAGATCCGCACGAGCGTGATGGTTCGCCCGCTGTAGCAATCAGGGATCGTGCGGCAAGCTTCCGCGCGGCGAGCGCAGGTACACGAACGGCGTCGCGTGAAGGAAGTTCGAGACCCGCGATGTATAGATGTCTGCGTAGCGCTCGATCTGCCGCGCCAGGTGCGACTTGTCGTTGCCCGCGCGCGTGAGCAGCCCCCAGGTCGCATTCGAGAGCTCGGCGGCCGCCTTCGCGAGCGGGGCGAGGTCGTGATCCATGGCGGTGAGCTGCTTGCGGAGCTCGTCGGCGCGCTGCTCGAGCCTCTGCGTGCTCTGCTCGCTCGTCGGCCCGTAGGCATGGCGGCGACGCTGTAGCGCGAGCCGCACCTGGTCCGACTCGGCCTCCAGCCGCTCCTTGTCCTTCATCTTGCCGGCGAGCTCCTGCTCGGCCGCGCGCGCACCGTCGATCACGGCGACCTCGTTCTCGAGCTCCCGGAGGATGAGCGCCGTCCGCCAGCGCAGCACGCGCTTCGTGACGTGCACGTCGCCGAACAGGTGATCGCCGACGTAGAGGATCTCGTCACCGGACAGCCCCAGCGCCTTCTCGAGCCGCGGTGCCGACCCGCCAAAGTATGCGCCGCCGGGATGGAGCTGTCCGACGAGCGGTCGTAGCAGCCCCTCCGGCGTCGCGATCTCGAAGAAGGGCGCGTTGTGCGTGAAGAAGCCCGGCTTGCCGGCGCCGACGATCACGTAGTCGAACAGCTCGCGGAACGTCATGCCGTCGGGCAGGTACGGATCGAACGCGTACTTCATCATCGCGCTCGTGTAGTCCCACTCGGAGTTCGTGATGAGGAGCAGCTTCTTGCCCGCGTGCTTCTGATCGAGCAGCGCCAGCGGCGACTCGGGATCGAGCGCCACGAAGCGCTTCGGATCCGCGACGACCTCCGCTTTCAGCTGCCCTTCCAGGTGTGTGAGGTCGAGCTTGTCCTTCACCTTGCGGTAGAGCTCGGGGTAGCCCATCGGCCCCGGCAGCTTGCCCGCGTCGAGCAGGTCGACGAGCTGCGTGTACGCGGAGCCCTCCGACAGCGAGAAGAGCGTGTTGAGGAACATCCAGCGTGGTTCGGCGAGGTCGACGATGGTGCGCTGGTACGTGTGGCGCAGCTCGTCGAAGGACAGCAGCTTCGAACCATGCGCCGCGCGCTTCACGAAGCCGAAGCGGTTGGCCTTCACCACGTTGCCCAGCTCGATGTCGAGGATGAGCCCGCGATTGATCGCGTGTGGGTCGAACGCGAGCTGGTCGACGGGCCAGCCGTCCTGCGCGAAGCGTGCGCGCACGTGCTCGAACGCGCGGCGCTCCCACGCTTCCTCGTGATAGTGCACGAGGGTGTAGTCCATGTCGTACCCGATGGCCTTGATGGCCCGCAGGTTGAGCGTTCGATTGCAGTACACGCCACGCGTGCCGTGCGACGAAGGTGAGTCGGAGGCCATGAGCTCCTTTTTACGCGCCGCGAGCGTGATCGGGAAGTGCCGTTCCGGTAGGCTGCGCCACCGTGAGCAACACCGACTCCAACAAGCCGTTCCAGACCAAGCGCAGCACCGTCACCCCGTTCAACATCAAGGTCCTCGGCGCGCCGAACCAGCGCCTCGGCGACCTCTACCACCGCTTCCTGCGCATCTCGTGGGCGCGCGCGCTCGGCGCGATGGTGGTGGTGTTCCTCTCGATCAACGTCGTCTTCGCCGCGATCTACGACCTCGTCGGCGGCATCGAGCGAGCGCGGGCCGGGTCCTTCGCCGACGCTTTCTTCTTCTCGGTGCAGACGATGGCGACCATCGGCTATGGCGACATGCACCCGTCGACGACAGCTGCGAACTGCGTGATGGTCACCGAGGCAATGGTCAGCCTCCTCGTGACGGCGCTGGTCACGGGCCTCATGTTCGCGAAGTTCTCGGTGTCGAACGCCCGCATCGTCTTCACTCGCGAGGCGGCGGTCCATCCCATGGACGATTTGCCTACCCTCACCTTCCGGCTCGGTAACGCACGTGGCAACCAGATCGTCGAGGCGCAGCTTCGTGTCGTCATGATGCGGACCGAGACGACGAAGGAAGGCGTCGTGTTCTACCGGATGTACGATCTACAGCTCCGGCGAGAGAGGTCGCAGGCGTTCACGCGCTCGTGGACCGCGCTGCACACCATCGATGAAAAGAGTCCGCTCTTCGGTGCCACGCCCGACTCGCTCGTGAGAGACGAGATCGAGCTCATCGTCAGCGTCATCGGTGTCGACGACACGTCCATGCAGCAGGTGCACGCCCGGCACACGTACGACGCGAACCAGATCCTCTTCGGCGCGCGGCACGTCGACATCTTGCTCGAGCAACCCGCTGGTGACTTCGTGCTCGACCTGCGGAAGTTCCACGACCTGCAGCCCACCGAGCCGACGGCGACGTTTCCGTACCCCGCCTGATCGCGGCTATGCTGCGTGCCATGTCGACCTCACGCTTCGTCCTCGCCGCTTGCTGCGCGCTGTTCCTCGGGCTCTTCATCGGGCTTTCCGCCGAGCGCCGCGCCGAGGGCGGTCCCTCCAACTGCAGCTCGTCGAGCGACTGCGCCGGCTACGGCACTTGCTCGAGCGGGCAGTGTGGCGCCTGCAGCTCCAGCTCCGACTGCCACGGTCACGGCAAGTGCTCGAACGGCCACTGCGGCGCCTGCAGCTCCAGCTCCGACTGCGGGGCCGACGGCACGTGCTCGACCGGCCACTGCGGCGCCTGCAGCTCCAGCTCCGATTGCAACGGCAATGGCACCTGCTCGAATGGCCACTGCGGCGCGTGCAGCTCCAGCTCCGATTGCAACGTCGGCACCTGCTCGAACGGTCACTGCGGCGCGTGCAGCTCGTCGAGCGATTGCCACGGCGGGACGTGCGGGGGCGGCCGCTGCAGCAACTACGTACGCTGACTTCCCGTCGCTGAAGCGCTGTCAAGCTACCGCGTACCGCGACGTGGTGTCAGAGTAGCGTGCATGCAAGCCGCCGACGCACCGCAGTCCAGCATCTCGAGTCGCCGGCCCACGCCTCCGCACAGCCAGGAGGCCGAGGAGTCCGTCATCGGCGGCATCCTCGTGCATGCGCGCGTCTTCTCCGACGTCTCGGAGTTTCTCACGCCGGAGGACCTCTACCACCCGGCGCTGCGTGCCATCTACGAGGCGATGCTGGAGCTCGATCGCGCGTCCAAGCCCATCGACGCGCTCACGGTCGCCGAGCAGATGCGCGCCGCAGAGACGTTCGACAGGCTCCGGGCCTTCGGCGGCGCCGACTACCTCACCGAGCTGATGTCGAAGGTCGTCACCGTCGAGAACATCGGTTACCACGCGCGCATCGTGCGCGGCAAAGCCACCGCGCGACGGCTCGTGCAGTCGGCCACGGAGATTGCGGCGCGCGGCTACGGTGAGTACGGCGAGGTCGACGAGTTCATCGATGAAGCGCAGCGCGAGATCTTCGAGATCGCGCAGCGATCGCTCAAGAGCTCGTTCGAGCACATCAAGCCCGTGCTCAAGACCACCATCACGGCGCTCGAGCGTCGCTACGAGCGCAAGCAGGCCATCACCGGCGTACCCACGAGCTACCACAAGCTCGACGAGATGACGGCCGGCTTCCAGCCCGGCGACCTCATCATCATCGCGGCGCGTCCCTCCATGGGGAAGACGTCGCTCGTCATGAACACCGTGCAGAACGCGTCCACGGAGCACAAGGTTCCCGCGCTCGTCTTCTCGCTCGAGATGAGCAAGGAGTCGCTGTGCGAGCGCCTCCTGTGCAGCCAGGCCCGTGTCGACTCGCAGAAGCTGCGCGGCGGCTTCCTCGAGACGCGCGACTGGGTGCAGATCACGAAGGCGGCGAGCGAGATCTCGGAGGCGCCGATCTACATCGACGACACCGGTTCGCCGACGCTGCTCGAGATCCGCGCGAAGGGTCGTCGCTGGCGCTCCAACCCCAACATCTTCA
>JAYTLP010000215.1:0-3967 GCA_043729375.1 Myxococcales bacterium | reverse complement strand
GTGACTTGCGTGGCCGAAGGCGCGTGGTGCCCGGGAACGAAAAAGGCCCACCAGGAAGCGGTGGGCCTTCGAGTCGTTCCTTGCGGGGTGGACGGGACTTGAACCCGCGGCCTCCGGCGTGACAGGCCGGCGTTATAACCAACTTAACTACCACCCCAATTTTCAGAGACTTCCTCGACGGTAGGAAGTCACCGCGAGGCCCGAGTAACTACTCGGCGCCGCGGCGGGTGTCAAGTGCAAGCTCGCGTGTTCTTCGGGCACCATGGTGGCGCCGGCCTGCGCCGGCGTGCGCCGCTTCCTTCGACTCAGGAGATTCCATGATCCGCTCGCTCTCGTTTGCTATCGCTGTCGTTGCGCTTCCCTCGCTTGCCTCTGCGGAGGCGTTCATCGTCTCATCCACCGACTTCAAGGACGGCGCGACCTGGACGTCGAAGCAGGTCTACAAGGGCATGGGCTGCAACGGCGACAACGCGTCGCCGCAGCTCGCCTGGAAGGGCGCGCCCGCCGGCACCAGGTCGTTCGCCGTCACCGTCTACGACCCCGATGCGCCCACCGGCTCGGGCTGGTGGCACTGGGTCGTCTACAACCTCCCCGCCACCACCCTGACGCTCCCGGCCGGCGCCGGTGACGTCTCGAAGAAGCTCCTCGCCGCGCCCGCCGTCCAGGGCCACACCGACTACGGCGCCACCGGCTTCGGCGGCGCCTGCCCCCCGCCCGGCGACAAGCCCCACGCCTACGTCGTCACCGTCTTCGCGCTCAAGGTCCCCAGGATCGACGTCCCCGAGAACGCGACCGCCGCCATGGTCGGCTTCTACCTCAACGCCGACAAGCTCGGCACCGCCAAGCTCACCGGCAAGTTCGGCCGCTAGCACCGTTCACTTTTACCCGTGCGACGTGACTTCGCTCCCTTGGCCCCCGGCACGCGCGTTTGCGATGACCCGGCCGCATGAAGTCTTTCGCTCCCCTTCTCTCCCTGCTCTGCCTCTGCGCCCGGGCGCGAGCCGACGAGACACCGCCGTCGCCACCGCTTTTCCGTCGCCGGCCTGCAGGCCATTCGTTCCTCCTCGACGTCTGCGGCTTCGGCGGCAAGTGCAGCGAGGAGGAGGGCGTCCGCTCGAAGCTCGAGCACGACACCGTCATCCGCGTCGCCATTGCCACCGCCGCGTGCGGTGCCCCCGGCATCCCGCTCACCCGGCATCCCGCTCACCGTCATCGGCGCACGTCGCGAGCGGGCTCGCCGCGCTGCCGCTCGCCACGGCATCGCACCATCCATCGCGTCGCACGGCGGCGGCGCGCTCGGGTCGCTCACCGTGCGCTTCCGAGCTCCTCCGTTCGACGACCTTTCGGCACAAGGAGTCTCATGCGCAGCGATCGCCCCGGTCCCGGCACCTACTCCGCTCGACCCAGCTTCATCGTCGCGACGCTCGCCCTCGTCGGCCATGCGCTGTCGCTGCTCGTGGGGTGCCACCTCGGCCCGAGCTGAGCCATACTCGGCAGCACGATGCTGCGCGCGCTCTTCGTCGTCTCGCTCTGGGTCTCGCTGTGGGTCTCGCTGTCGGCCTCGCCGGCGCTCGCCGACGTCACCTGCAACGACGGCACGGTCGGCTCCGGACCCGAGGGCTGCAGGTCGCACGGTGGCGTTCGCAACCAGGGCATCCGCTGCCGTGATGGCGCCACGTCGCGTCGCGGGCCGAAGGACGCCTGCGCGAACCACGGCGGCGTCGGCTCACCCGACAGCACGCCGCCGAAGATGCCGAACCCCGCCCGGCAGCGCAACGGAGATCCCGATCCGCGTCGGGACCCCATCGGCAACGAGCCGTAAACGAGTACGCACTCAGCCGGGCAAGCAAGACACTCCGCGCGCTGTAGCCGCCGCCTCGCTGCTATCCTGCGCCCCCGATGGTTCCCGAAAAGCGCAAGCTCCCGACGGTCGTGCTGTGGCTCGGCATGGTGTCGCTGCTCACCGACATCGGCACGGAGGCGGTGTACCCGCTCCTGCCGCTGTTCCTCGCCGACGTCCTCCACGCGCCGCGGCTCTTCATCGGCACCGTCGAGGGCGCGGCGGAGGCCACCGCGTCGCTGCTGAAGGTCTTCTCGGGGCGCATGACCGACCAGATGGACCGTCGCAAGCCGCTCACCGTGCTCGGCTACGGCCTCTCGTCGCTGGTGCGGCCGCTCATCGGCTTTGCGATCTACCCGTGGCAGGTGCTCGCGACCCGCGTGGCCGATCGCGTCGGCAAGGGCCTGCGCTCGAGCCCGCGCGACGCGCTGCTCGCCGATTCGGCCCCACCGGGCATGCGCGGGCGGGTGTACGGCTTTCACCAGGCGATGGACAACGCCGGTGCCGTCGTCGGCCCGCTCGTCGCCACGGGACTGCTCACCGCCGGCGTGGCGCTGCGCAACGTGTTCCTGCTCTCGGCGGTTCCCGGTGCGCTCGCCATGGGTGCGCTGATCTTCGGCGTGCGAGAGGAGCGCGTTGCGCGCGACGCGACGGCACGCGTGCTCGTGCCGCTGGCCCCCGCGACCCGGAGCGCGCTCGGTCGCTACCTCGGTGCGGTTGCGCTGTTCGGCCTCGGCAACTCGTCGGACGCGTTCCTGCTGCTGCGCGCCACGCAGTGCGGCGTCGCCACGCGCTACATCCCGCTCGTGTGGATGGTGCACAACGCAACGAAGGCCGCGCTCGCCACCTGGGGCGGCTCGCTGTCCGATCGGATGGATCGTCGACACGTCCTCATCGGCGGCTGGGCGATCTATGCGCTGGTGTATCTCGGGTTCGGCTACGCCACGAGCGCGCGGGAGATCTGGGCGCTGTTCGTCGTCTACGGCGCGTACTACGCGCTCACGGAGGGCACCGGCAAGGCGCTCGTCGCCGATCTCGCGCCGCCGGCTGCGCGCGGTCGCGTGTTCGGCTGGTACAACGCGACCGTCGGCATCGTGGCGCTGCCCGCGTCGCTGCTGTTCGGCGCGCTCACGGACCGCTACGGCGCACACGTGCCGTTCATCCTGGCCGCGTCGCTCGCCCTCGTCGCCGCGGCGTGGCTCATGCTCGTCGTGATACCGAAGGCCGAGGCGCCTGCGAGCTGAACCGCGGAAATCCGTGCGAGGCGACAGATTTTCGAGGGTCGCGCGCGCGCAACTCGCCGCGATGCTTGCGCTCGTCCTGGTACGCGGCTTGCTGCATGCTTGCGGAATGCGTCTCTCGGTGCTCGTCGCACTCCTCTTCCTCGGCTGCAATGGCAACTCTCTCCTCGTCGATGGCAGCCCCGATGGCTCCGTCGGAGATGAGGGCTCGGTCTGCGCCGGTCTCGACGAGACCACGTGCCTCGCGCGCCCGGCCTGCACGGTCGACTACTGCAACGAGTGCAGCTGCAGGAGCACGTTCGTCGGCTGTCGCGCACCCACCGCAGCGAAGACCGTCTGTCCCGCGCTCGGGTGCGCTCAGCCGGAGTGCTGCACCACAGGCAGCTCGTGCGGCACCACCCTCGCGTGCTTTCAGCCCGGGCAGCGCGGCGGCGCGCAACCGACCTGCACCGTCGACACCGACTGCGCAGCCGACGGCGACGTGTGCACCCAGGCGTCCTGCCAGCCGCCCGCGTGCGGCGCCGGCGCAGCACACCCCACGTGCCCGTCCAACTTCACCTGCGTGCAGGGCCAGACCAGCGCGCACTGTGTCCGCGAAACGTGCAACAAGACCGCCGACTGCCACGTCGGCGCGTTCTGCGTCGGCGGCGCGTGCTTCCACGACCAGGGCACGTGCGGCCCACCCGTTCCCTAGGCTGTGAGCGTGCCCATCCGCTGGCTCTACCACGCACTGTCCGCGCGCACCGACGACGGCCAGGACCCGTACGCACCTTCGTCGCTGCGAAGCGAAGGCTTCGTTCACTGCTCGTTTTCGCCCACGCTGCGCGACAGCATCGCGCTCTACTTCGCCGGCTGCGACGACGTGGAGGTGTGGCAGCTCGATCCA
>JAYTLP010000214.1:0-2798 GCA_043729375.1 Myxococcales bacterium | reverse complement strand
TGGCGCTGTCGGCGGCAATCTTCGCGTCGCTCGTGCTCGCGCTCACGGTCGTTCCCTGGGTCGCTTCCGGCGGCGGCCAGCACGATCCGGCATGGGAGCTGCGGCTCGCAGCGTGGGTGGCGCGCTCGTCTCGCCGCTGGGTGGAGCGGCCACTCGCGCTGTCGATCGTGGTCCTCGCTGTCGTGGCGAGCGCGGTCGTCGCGACGCGCTGGGTGGAGACCGGCTTCGTGCCCGAGCTCGACGAAGGGGCCTACGTCTTCGACTACTACACGCCCATCGGGACGTCGCTCGCGCAGGCCGACGAGCTGGCGACTCGCATCGACACGATGCTGCGCGCGGACCCCGACGTGCAGACGTTCACGCGCAGGCTCGGGGTCGAGATGGGTCCGCCGCGCGCCACCGAGACGAGCCGCGGCGACGCCATCGTCCGGCTCAAGCCGCACCACCGCCCCATCGAGCAGCTCATGGAAGAGCAGCGCGCGCAGGCCGCGGCACTCCTGCCCGGGGTGCGCATCGAGATCATCCAGCTCATGCAGGACATGCTCGGCGATCTGGAAGGCAACCCCGAGCCCGTCGAGGTGAAGGTCTTCGGGCCCGACGAGCCCGGCACGCGCGCGCAGGCCGCGCGCGTGGCCGCGCTGCTGAAGGACATCCCCGGCCTCGTCGATCTGTTCGACGGCCAGGTCGCGTGCTCTCCGGAGCGCGTCGTCGTCGTGGATCCCGTCGCACTCGGTCGCCTCGGCCTCACGACGAGCGACGTGACGAGCCAGATGGCCGCTGCAGAGCTCGGGGTCGACAGCGCGCCGCTCGCCGAGCGCGATCGACTCGTGCCGGTACGCGTGCGCTGGCCCGACCAGGTACGCTTCCACGAGGACGTGCTGCAGCGCGTCCGCCTGCGCACCGCGACCGGCTTCGTGCCGCTGGCCGAGGTGGCACACGTGAGCGATGGGTGCTCGCCATCGGAGATCAGCCGCGAGAACTTGCGCCTCATGGTCCCCGTCACCGCACGTCTCGACGGCACCGACCTGGGCACCGCCATGCGCGAGGTCGACGCGCGTCTTCGCACCCTCACGCTTCCGCAGGGGTACGATCTGGAGATCGGCGGACAGCGGCTCTCGCAACGCAACTCGTTCACGTCGCTGGCGCTGGCGCTCCTGTGCGCGCTGGCGCTCGTGACCATCGTGCTCGTGTTCCAGCTCGGCACCTTGCGCGCGGCGTTCGCTGTGCTCTCGGCCATTCCGATCGCGCTGTGCGGCGCGCTCCTCACGCTCGCGCTGACCCGAGTCGCGCTCAACGTTTCGTCGCTGCTGGGTGGGATCTTGCTCGTCGGGCTGGTGGTGAAGAACGGCATCCTGCTCGTGCACGAGACCCTGGTACGCGAGGCCCAGGGTCGCGACACGCTGGATGCGCTGGGCGACGCCGTGACCGTGCGCTTGCGGCCCATCCTCATGACGACGCTGTGTACGCTGCTCGGGCTCGTGCCGCTCGCGCTGGGCCTCGGCGCCGGGGCAGAGATGCATCGGCCGCTCGCGGTCGCCGTGATCGGCGGGCTCCTCACCTCCACGCTGGGCACGCTGGTGGTCGTCCCGGCAGTGTACGCACGCGTGGTGCGCATGAAGCTGCCCTGGAAGTCGCGGTGAAGGTTCTCGTGGTCGAGGATGACCCCGCCGTCGCGCGGGCCATCGTGCGCGGGCTGGTCGAGGAAGGTCACGATGTCGAGCACGCTTCCGACGGCGCGGTCGGGCTCGCCGCTCTCACGCGCGCCGACATCGAGGTGTGCATCCTCGACCTCCAGCTCCCCGTGCTCGACGGCATGGCGGTGCTCCGCAATGCGCGTGCGCGTGGCGTCACCACCCCGGTGCTCGTGCTCACTGCGCGGGACGCCGTGCCCGACAGGGTCGAGGGCCTGCGCGGCGGCGCCGACGACTACCTGGTGAAGCCCTTCGCGTTCGCGGAGCTGCTGGCGCGCCTCGAGGTGCTGGCCCGCCGGATGCCCACGTCGCTGCCCACGCGCATCGGGGACCTCGAGCTCGACTCGACGGCGCACAAGGTCCGGGTCGCCGGGCGGGACGTGCCACTGTCGGAGAAGCAGTTCGCGCTGCTGACGTTCCTGATGAAGCACGCGGGCCAGGTGGTCGCGCGCGCCACCGTGCTGCAAGCCGTCTTTGGCTACGACTTCGACCCGGGGACCAACATCGTCGATGTGCACGTGCTGCACCTGCGGAAGAAGATCGACAGCCCCGATCAGCCGTCCCGTATCACCAGCGTCCGCGGCGTCGGGTACCGGCTGGAGCTCGTGTGACCACGACCCTCCGACTCCGGCTCACGCGGTACTTCGCAGGCGTCCTCGTCGGCGTCCTGCTGGCCTTTGCCGGAACGGTGTGGGCGATCATCGCCGTCGAGGAGGCGTCTGAGCCTCCGGAGGTGGCCGCGCTCGAGCCCCCCGAGCACCAGGGCCGCAACGTGCTCCTCGCGCTCGCGGCGGCGATCGTGGTTGCGGTGCCGCTCGCCGTGGCGGGGGCGGCAACGATCGCACGCCGCGGACTCGCGTCCCTCGACGACGTGGTCGCCACCGCGAAGCAGGTGAGCAGTGAGCGGCTGGATGCGCGCGTGCCGCTGCGCGTGGATGCGCCGACCGAGGTCGGCGAGCTCGTCACGTCGATGAACGCCATGCTCGAGCGCCTCGATCGATCGGTGGCGGGGATGCGTCGGTTCACCGCGGATGCCTCGCATGAGCTCCGCACGCCGCTCGCCGCGCTCATGACCGAGCTCGAGGTCACGCTCCGCCAGCCGCGCGA
>JAYTLP010000213.1:0-5307 GCA_043729375.1 Myxococcales bacterium | reverse complement strand
AATCGCCATCGTCGGCGAGCGGGTGGGACCGACGTCGCGACATCTAGGCTCGTGTGTGGAGGGAGGGTGGACATGCGTGCTCCTCGCTGCGGAAACGCTGACCACCGTAGCAAGTGCCGCGCCATGACCCCCGTGCGTCTTCAGGCGTCGACCAAGATGTCCCGGATGTCAGAACGTCACGCCTGGCCTGCTGGAGATCGAGGCCGCGGGAAGCCGCCGACGCCGTGCATTGCTGCAGGGACCTCGGCGCGGCTGGGCATGCGTGATGCACCTTGGCCGCAACATGAAGAGCGTTGCCAGTCGTGAGATCCGACTCGTCTCCCGTCCTCATGGATGGCCGAAGCTGGAGAGCTTCACGATCGTTCGGGTCGAGCTGGCGCCGGTTCGCGAAGGAGAGGCGCTCGTTCGCAACCTGTTCATGTCCGTCGATCCGTACATGCGGGGCCGCATGAACGACGTGCCCTCGTACGTGCCTCCCTTCGCGCTGGACCGCGCGCTGGACGGAAGCGCAATCGGCGAGGTCGTGGAGTCCCGCGCGGCAGGGCTCGCGGCGGGCGACATCGTCCTCTCGAACCGCGGCTGGCGCGAGTCGTTCGTCGCGCCCGCCTCGGAGCTGCAGAAGGTCGATGACCCGATCCGGCCGGTGTCGATCTACCTCGGCGCCCTCGGGATGCCGGGCCTCACCGCCTGGGCCGGCCTCCGCCTCGTCGATGTCATGACACAGGACTGCGTATTCGTCTCGGCAGCGGCCGGTGCAGTCGGTAGCATCGCCGGCCAGCTCGCAAAGCTGCGTGGCTGCCGCGTCGTGGGGAGCGCCGGGTCCAGCGAGAAGGTGACGACCCTCGTCCAGGAGCTCGGGTTCGACGCGGCTTTCAACTACAAGGACGGCGACCTCGTCGGGCAGCTGAAGAGCGCCGCACCCGATGGGATCGACGTGTACTTCGACCTCGTCGGCGGCGAGCAGCTCGAAGCGGCGCTGGCATCGCTGCGCATGCATGGTCGCATCATCGCGTGCGGCGCCATCTCCCAGTACAACGACGAGACCGCGCCGCCGGGCCCACGCAACCTCGGGCTCGTGATCGGCAAGCGCCTCACGATGAAGGGGCTCATCGCGAGCGACTGGGTCACCTCCCTGCCCGAGTTTCGCCACGAGGTCGGTCGGCACCTCCGCGATCAGAGCCTGAAGACGCGCGAGACCGTCTTCATGGGCATCGAGACGGCACCGAAGGCCTTCATCGACATGATGCACGGCGCCAACGTCGGCAAGATGCTGGTGGAGCTCGACTGATGCGTGGCGTGACGCACCGGTAGTGACGCCAGAAGGAGAGACCCATGTTGCGATCCCTGAAAGACCTCGAGCGCTACATGATCTCGGCCACCGATGGCGACATCGGCAGCGTCACGAGCTTCCTCGTCGATTACGAGCGTTAGATGATGCGGTACCTCCTGGCCGACACGGGCGGTTTCTTCGGCGGCAAGCGCGTCCTTCTGGCGCCCAACGCGTTTCGTCATGCCGACTGGTCGACCAGGACCTTTCACGTGCAGCTGACGATGGAGCAGGTCGAGCACGCGCCGGGCAGCATCCGGGACGCGACGGCACACCCTCCTCTTCTCGCGTCGCCGTCGCGCGGCAAGACCGAGGTGGGTCGTGACGTGCCGCCGGGCGGCGACCGCCTGCGCAGCGTGAACGAGCTTCGCGGCTACCACGTCGAGGGCAGCGACGACCAGATCGGCCACATCGAGGATCTCATCGTCGACGACATGAGCTGGGACGTGCGCCACCTCATCTTCGATGCGAACAACTCGTGGTTCGGCGAGCGGGTGCTCGTCGCGCCGCACTGGGCGAGCCGCGTCAGCTGGGACGAGCGGAAGATCTTCTTCCACATGACGCGCGAGGCCATCCGCAACAGCCCCGTGCGGAAAGCAGACGCCGGTATCAACAGCGAGTACGAGGTGCGCCTGTACAACTACTGCGGTCGCCCCGTCTCCCCAGACCTGTCCTCGTGACGCGCTAGATCCGCACGCGACGCAGGCGCAGCGCGTTGCCGATCACCGAGACGGAGCTGAGGCTCATCGCACCGGCAGCCAGCATCGGGCTCAGCAACACGCCGAAGGCCGGGTACAGCACACCCGCTGCGATCGGAATGCCGAGCGCGTTGTAGACGAACGCGAAGAAGAGGCCCTGCTCGATGTTTCGCATGGTCAGGCGACTCAATCGTCGCGCGCGTGCGATGCCCTGCAGGTCGCCCTTCACAAGCGTGACGCCTGCGCTCTTCATCGCCACGTCCGCGCCGGTCCCCATGGCGATGCCGACCTGCGCCTGCGCGAGCGCGGGTGCGTCGTTGACACCGTCCCCGGCCATGGCGACGACGCGCCCCTCGGCTTGCAGCTTCCTGATCGTCTCGTCCTTCTGGGTCGGGAGCACCTCGGCGATGCAATCGTCGATGCCGAGCTGCTTCGCGACTGCGGCCGCCGTTGCCTTGGCGTCGCCGGTGAGCATGATGACGCGCAGGCCGTCGGCCTTCAGCTCGCGAACCGCGGCTGCGGTCGTCTCCTTGATCGGGTCGGCGACGCCGATGATGCCGGCCAGCTCACCCTCGACGACCACGAAGACGACCGTCTGCCCCTCGCGCTGCAGCGACTCGGCCCGAGGCCCGAAGGCGCCCGCAGCGACACGAAGGTCGCCGATCAGCTGCTCGTTGCCGAGCGCCACTTGACGCCCTCCCACCGTACCCTTCACGCCCTTGCCCGGGATCGCCTCGAAGGCGCTCACGGTTGCCAGCCCGACCTTGCGGGCGCTCGCGCCTTGCACGATTGCAGCGGCGAGCGGGTGCTCGCTGCCTCGCTCCAGGCTCGCCGCCAGCTCGAGCAGCTTCGTGTCTCCGCCGGCCTCCGCTGCAACGATCGACACGAGCCTGGGCTTTCCTTCGGTCAGCGTTCCCGTCTTGTCGACCACGAGGGTGTCCACCTTGCGCAGCAGCTCGATGGCCTCGGCGCTCTTGAACAGGATGCCGAGCTTCGCCGCACGCCCCGTGGCCACCATGATCGACATCGGGGTCCCGAGGCCCAGCGCGCAGGGACACGCGATGAGGAGCACGGCGACGGCATTGACGATGCCGTGCGCCAGCCGCGGCTGCGGTCCGAACACCAGCCAGCCGACGAGCGTCAGCACCGCCGACAGCAGGATTGCGGGCACGAAATAGGCGGCGACGACGTCGGCGAGCTTTTGAATCGGCGCGCGACTTCGCTGCGCCTCTCCCACCATGCGAACGATCTGCGCGAGGAGCGTTCCTGCACCGACGCGGTCGGCGCGCATCACCATCGAGCCCGTGCCGTTGACCGTGCCGCCCACCACCCGGTCGCCGACCTTCTTCTCGACGGGCATCGACTCGCCCGTGACCAGCGACTCGTCGACGGAGCTCGTGCCCTCCACCACGACACCGTCCACCGGCACGCGCTCACCTGGGCGTACGCGAAGCCGGTCGTCGACGACGACGCTCTCCAGCGGTATGTCCTCTTCCACCGCATTCTTGCGGATGCTCCGTGCAGACTTCGGCACGAGATGGAGAAGCGCGCGTATCGCGGAGCTCGTCGAGCTGCGCGCACGCAGCTCGAGCACCTGCCCGAGGAGCACCAGCGCGACGATGACCGCCGCTGCCTCGAAGTAGACCGGCACGACGCCAATTTCCTCGCGAGACGACAGCGGGAAGATGCCGGGCACGAGCAGCGCGACAAGGCTGTAGACATACGCGACGCAGACCCCGAGACCGACCAGGGCGAACATGTTCAGCTGACGCGAGACGAGCGAGCGCCATGCGCGGACGAAGAACGGCCACGCGCCCCACAGCACGACTGGCGTGGCGAGAGCGCACTCGATCCAGGCGAGGGTGCGCGAGCCGAGTAGGCGTTGCAGCGGCATGTGCGGGATGAGCCCCGACATGCCGAGCAGGAACACGAGGCTCGCCGGCCCGACCGTAACGAACAACCGGCGACGCATGCCGATGAGCTCGCCGTCTGGAGGCTCGTCTTTCGCGATCACGCGCGGCTCGAGCGCCATGCCGCAGATCGGACACACGCCCGGCCCAGCCCGAACGATCTGCGCATGCATCGGCCACACGTACGCATCGCCGCTCGCTGCGCTTTCGGGGAGCTCTTTCAAGCGCTGATCACGTCGATCAACCGGAGCACGATGTGTGCCAGCGGGGCACGATGTGTGCCAGTGCCGTTCAGCATCGTCTGGATTCGGCCTTGCAGCCTCCGGGTCGATCCGGAGGCCCCCGATGACTACCCTTCACGATCTCCGTGTCCCGAAGAGAATGGCCGTCCATCTCGACCACTGGGCGGCGAAGATCGAGCCGCTCTATGCGTCGGAGGCCGATTACAAGAGGCTGCTCGAAGCGGATGTCCGCAAGCTGAGCAGCCTGCAGAAGCTGCTCTACGCGTCGAATCGCTGGTCGCTGCTGCTCGTCTTCCAGGCGATGGATGCAGCGGAAAGACGGTGCCATCGGCCACGTCCTCCGCGGCGTCAACCCGCAGGGATGCGAGGTCGTGAGCTTCAAGCACCCGAGCGTCGACGACGCTCGAGCACGACTTCCTCTGGCGCACGACCTACCGTTTGCCCGCACGCGGGCGGATCGGCGTCTTCAACCGCTCCTACTACGAGGAGGTGCTCATCGCGCGGGTCCACCCGAAGATCCTGCGCGACGAGAACCTGCCCGACGAGTTCACCGATGACAAGAAGCTCTGGAAGAGGCGCTTCCGCTCCATCGTGGATCTCGAGAAGCACCTCCACCGCAACGGCACGCGCGTCATCAAGTTCTTCCTTCATCTCTCGAAGGAGGAACAGCGGAAGCGTTTCCTCGAGCGCATCGACGACCCCGACAAGAACTGGAAGCTCAGCGAGGCCGACATCGTCGAGCGCGGCTTCTGGGACGACTACCAGAAGGCATACGAGCACTGCCGGAGCGCAACCAGCACCAAGCACGCGCCCTGGCACGTGATCCCCGGCGACGACAAGTACAACGCGCTCCTCCTCATCTCGCGCGTCGTGATCGAGGTGCTCGCAGACCTCGAGATGAGCTACCCGCAGATGACGGAGGCGCGACGCAACGCGCTCCAGGCGATCGGCAGAGCGCTCGAGGCCGAATGAACAACACGAAGACCGTTTCCGACAGCCTCGCAACGCAGCCCGCCGGCCACATGGAAGCGGGGCTCTCGGCATCAACGGTGATCACACGCCGTGCCGAGCACGGGTTCAACGAGGTGCTCCAGGCGAAGCCACACCCGGTCCGAAAGTTCCCGGAGAAG
>JAYTLP010000212.1:0-11328 GCA_043729375.1 Myxococcales bacterium | reverse complement strand
TCGGCGCCGAGCTTCGAGAGGGTGTGCTTCGCGCCGTCGCTGCCGGGCAACGAGAACGCGGGGGCCGTGTCACCTGGCTTGAGCATCCGGCCTTGGTATCACGGCGCGCCCACCTGCACCACGACCTTGCCGCGGGCGTGCTTCGTCTCGACGCGCGCATGTGCGTCTGCCACGCGCTCCAGTGGGTGGATCGAATCGACGACGGGGCGGAGCATGCCGCGCTCGACGAGCCGGGCGAGGATCTGCAGATCTCGTCGCCGTGACTTCACCACGACGACGCGTGCGCGCCTCTCGCTGTTGAGCGTGCGCATCGTGTCGAAGAAGTTCCGGACGGACGGGATGGTGCTCACGTAGGTGCCGGCATCCGCGAGCGCGCGATCGGCCTCGAGAAAGCCGCGGTTTCCGAACACGTCGACCACGCAGTCGTACGGACCTTCGTCGAGCGGGTCGCCGGCACGGTAGTCGATCACGCGCTGTGCGCCGAGGGACTGCAGCAACCACAGGTTGGCAGCGCTCGCGCTCGCCGTGACGTGCGCGCCGAGCGAGCGCGCTAGCTGGATCGCGAACACGCCCACACCACCGGAGGCGCCCAGCAAGGCGACGCGCTGGCCGGGACGCACCCTGCCGACATCGCGCAGCGCCTGGAGCGCGGTGAGCGCAGCGAGCGGGAGAGCCGCAGCATCCTCGAACGAGAGTCCGGCCGGCATCGGCGCGCACTCGGTCTCCCGCGCGACGAACGTCTCCGCCACGGTGCCGCCTGCGAAGCCGTTCGCCATACCGAAGAGCCGGTCGCCGAGCTGTGCGCGCGCCTCGGGACCCACGTCGACCACCTCACCGGACCAGTCGTAGCCGGTGCCGCGCGGAAAGCCCTTGCCGCTCAACCAGCGCATCTTGCCCTTGCGGACGAGGACGTCCTTCGGGTTGAGCCCGGCAGCGCGAACGCGGACGCGCACCTCGCCGGTCCGCAGCGCGCGGTCCGGTCGATCGCCGATGCGGAGCACGGACGCTTCTCCGAAGCGATCGTAGAGGGCGGCTCGGCTCACAGCTCTTCGAGGTCGAGATCCGCAAGCGGATTGGTGACGTTGCTCTGCGAATCCTCGGAGGAGAACTCCGTGATGACCTTCGGCGCGTCGAGCTCGGCCGACCGACGCTTGCGCGGCACCGTGCGCTCGTTGCTGCACTCGTCGAAGCGCACCGGTGCGCTGTCCGGCGCCGTGTCGTGCGGCGGGCGTGTCGGCGCGATGATCTTCTTCCTCGACGGCTCCTTTGCGAGGCGCGTCGGCTGTTCGGGCAGGCTGCTCGGTGACTCGGAGCGCTGCGGCGCCGGTGCGGGGCGAAGCGCTGGGTTCTCGAGCAGGCGCGTGGCTTGCTCGTGCAGGCCCGCCTCGCGCAGCTGCGCGTGGAGCGCGTCGGCGGCACTGCCTTCCAGCATCATCGTTGCAGCGGTGTGGAGCTCGGCGCGCGTCCGGGGGCGGCCCGGCTGCGGGCCGATGCATGTGGCCTGCGCGTGCAGGTCGCCGTACTGCTCGCGCGAGTAGATGCTCGTCTTCTGGGGCTCGAGGTCGGCCTGCGACAGATCGACGGAGACCGAAGCGGGAGAGAACGTCTTCCACACGGCGTCGTCGGGGAGCGCGTCCGCGATGAGGTTCACGCCGACGCGGCTCGCATCGCTCGTCTCGATGACCCAGCTCTCGAGCTGCCGCAGATCACGCTCGATCTCCTCCTTGAAGAGGGTCCGCAGGTAGCGGCCGAGGGTCGCGCGCTTGTACGCCGGGTGATTGCGCTCGAGGTAGCCGTGGAGCTCGCGCGACAGCTCTCGTCCCGTCTGGAAGCGGTCGGTGCGCTGGCGCTGCATCACGCGATCGACGATGTCGACGAGCGGCTGAGGCAGGTCGGGGCGCAGCTCGCTCGCGCTGCGCTTCTTCGCGTCACGCACGGCAAAGATGAGCTCCACTTCGGTCTGCGCGATGAACGGGGGCTCGAGCGTGAGCAGCTCGTACATCACGCTACCGAGCGAGAAGAGGTCCGAGCGGCCATCGAGCTTGCGCCCCATCGCCTGCTCGGGACTCATGTACTTCACCTTGCCCTTGATGACGCCGGTGCGCGTTTGCACGCGGGACATGGTGGCCTTCGCGATGCCGAAGTCGCAAAGCTTCGGGTCGCCCTGGTACGAGCACAGGATGTTCGACGGCGAGACGTCACGGTGCACGATCTGCAGCGCGCGCCCGTCGGCATCCTGCTGGATGTGGGCGGCGTGCAACCCGTCCGCCACGTGCGCTATGATCCATGCCACGTGCTCCGGTGGGATGTGCGTCTTCGCCTGGCGATGCTTCTCGAGCACGGCGCGGACGTCGCGCCCGTCCACGAACTCCATCGCGATGAAGTACTCGTCGCCCGCCTGCGAGAACTCGTAGACCCGCGCGATGGCCGGGTGGTCGAGGATGGCCGTGAGCTTGGCCTCGTCGACGAGCATGCGCAGGAAGTCCTCGTCCGTCGTGAGGTGCTGGAGCACGCGCTTGACTGCCACCATGCGTACGCGACCCTCGGAGTCGAACGTCTTGGCGCGATAGATCTCCGCCATTCCGCCGAACGCGATGCGGTCCAGGAGCTGATACCGCCCGAGCTGTGTCGCCTGTGGCATGATGAAGGGTGTTCCTCTCTCATCGTATCACCAGCTTTCACTCCGAGGTGCCATGCGCAAGCGACTCGTCACAGGTCTGTTTGGTCTACTAGGTGTTGCGGGCGCTGCCGGTCTCGTAGGTGGTGGAGGCATCACGTCCGCCGGGGAGATGAAGGACGCGTCCTACGCGGTGAAGGTGGACGTGCCGCCTGCGGCCGTCGGCAAGCACGCCATCGTGAAGCTGCACCTCAAGCCGGGGCAGGGCTATCACGTGAACAAGGAGTTCCCGGTCGGCGTCACGCTCGTCTCGTCCGCCGGCGTCAAGACGGACAAGCCCAAGCTAGGCAAGGCCGATGCGGCGCGCTTCGACGAGACGGGGGTCGACTTCGACCTCGACCTCGTCGCCGCCGCTCCGGGCAAGCAGGTCGTCGCCGCCGACATGAAGTTCGCAGTCTGCTCGGCGACCGCCTGCGAGCCGAAGCGCGAGAAGGTGAGCTTCACGCTCGAGGTCAAGTGAACCGCGAAGGCGTAAGCGGTCGCGAGTCGCGGCCCGCGGACGCTGCCGCGCTGGAGTCGCTCGCGCGGATCGGCTGCGACGTCCGCGACGCCTACGGCCGTACACGGCGCGTGATGGCGTATGACGAGCTGTACGCGATGGCCCGGGCCGAGCCGCGCCGGTTCCTGCGCTCGGCCGCGCAGTACGCGAAGGACTGCTTCGATCACTTCGGCGTGACCGAGGTGCGCACACCGCGGGGCAACGTCACGCGATGGAAGCTCTTCGATCTCGGCTTCGACGACGGACGCGACCGTCTCATCGGCCAGGAGGACATCCAGGCGGAGATCTACCGCATCCTCGGGAACTTCGTCCGCGGTGGGCAGACCAACAAGCTCATCCTGCTGCACGGGCCGAACGGCTCCGCCAAGTCCACCACGTGTGCCTGCATCGCGCGCGGGCTCGAGCACTACTCGGGCCTCGACGAGGGGGCGGTGTACCGCTTCAACTGGATCTTCCCGTCGCAGAAGATCACGAAGTCGGGCATCGGCTTCTCCGGTCATGCCGGCCCGGGCGACGCGTCGCCGCAGGACACCTTCGCGTATCTCGACGACGACCTCATAGACGCGCGCCTCGTCGACGAGCTGCGCGACAACCCGCTGTACCTCCTCCCCCGCGAGGAGCGAGCCAAGCTCGCCGCGCTCGCGCAGGAGAAAGACCCGACGTTCATTGTCCCCGACGCGCTGCTCCACGGGGCGTTGAACCACAAGAACAAGCAGATCTTCGAGGCGCTACTACTCGCCTACAAGGGCGACTACCTGAAGGTGCTGCGGCACGTGCAGGTGGAGCGCTTCTATCTCGCACGTCGTTACCGCGAGGGGCTGGTCACCGTCGAGCCGCAGCTCGCGGTCGACGCGCAGTCGCGCCAGATCACGATGGACCGCTCGCTCCAGGCCTTACCTCCCGCCCTGCAGTCGCTCTCGATGCACGAGTACCAGGGGGAGCTCGTCGACGCGAACCGCGGCATGATCGAGTACGCAGATCTGCTCAAGCGCCCGCTCGAGGCCTACAAGTATCTGCTCAACACCGTGGAGCAGGCGGAGGTCAATGTCGGCCCGACCATCCTCTTCCTCGACACGATCTTCATCGCTTCGTCGAACGAGGGGCACCTCGCCGTGTTCAAGGAGGTGCCGGAGTTCCAGTCGTTCAAGGGGCGGCTCGAGCTCGTGCGAGCGCCGTACGTGCTCGACTATCGCGTCGAGCAGCAGATCTACGATCAGGCCGTGACGCCGGCTGCAGTTGGACGGCACGTCGCGCCGCACGCCACGTACGTCGCGGCGCTCTGGGCCGTGCTCACACGGATGCGGCGGCCGATCCCCGACCGCTACGGCAAGGTGCTCTCCGAGGTGGTCGGCAAGCTCTCGCCGATGGACAAGGCCGAGCTGTATGCGCGCGGCAAGCTCCCCGAGAATGTGACGGCAGAGCAGGGTCGCGAGCTCGAGACCAACCTCGACAAGCTGTACGGCGAGAGCGATGCGTATCCCAACTACGAGGGACGCACCGGCGCGAGTCCGCGCGAGATGAAGACGGTGCTGTTCAACGCCGCGCAGCTCCCACGCTACGCGTGCCTCTCTCCGCTCGCGGTCTTCGACGAGCTCGAGGAGCTCGTGAAGAACGTGACCGTGTACGAGTTCCTCAAGCAGGAGCCGCTGCCCGGCGGGTACCACGAGAACAAGAAGTTCATCGGCCTCGTGCGCGACCGCTACGCAGAGGTCGTGGACGAAGAGGTCCGCACCGCGATGGGCCTCGTCGATGAGAAGGAATACGCGGGGCTGCTCGGTCGATACGTCACACACGTCTCGCACTGGAGCAAGAAGGAGAAGCTCCGCAACGCAGCAACCGGGCGCCTCGACGACCCGGACGAGGAGATGATGACGGATGTCGAGCGCACGCTCGGCATCGCCGATGGCAAGGAGCAGCACCGTCACGCGCTCATCAGCCGCATCGGCGCGTGGTCCATCGAGCATCCGGGGCAACGTCCGGACTGGGCGCAGGTGTTCCCGCGAGAGCTCCAGCAGCTGCGCGAGGCATACTTCGCGGACCGGAAGAAGATCATCAAGAAGACGCAGGAGGAGCTGCTCGAATACCTCGTCGAGGGCGAGGCCCGCGCGCAGGTGCAGCTCACCCCCGAGGCGTTCGTACGCGTGAAGACGACGTTCGAGAACCTGCGCGATCGCTATGGCTACAACGCGGACTCTGCACGCGACGCTGTGGGCTTTCTGCTGCGCCGTCGGTACACGTAGTTTCAAGCGGTTGGCCCGGGTCTGTTCGGTCCGTCACGCAGTTCGCCGGGAATTCGCTTGGCGTTGCGAGGTCCGTTGTCGGTATACAGCCCGCATGTCGCCCGTCCGAGTTCGGATCGTCTGCACCTTCGCAGCTCTCGCCTCGGCCGCCGCCTGCAGCAGCGGAACCCGCGGCACCGGCGACATGGCCCGCGGTGCCATCAACCTCGACGGATTCATCGACCCCGCGCTGGAGAAGCCCACCGATTTCGCTGCGGTGGACCTGCCGCCGACGTTCGAGACGATCTGGGCCCACACCGGCACCACGCTCTACACCGTCGATCCGACCTCGTTCGATCTCAACAAGGTCGGTGACTTCAACGGCCCCGAGGACATGACCGACCTGGCGGTCACACCCGACGGCAACATCTACACCGTCTCCCGCACGGGCGTGTACAGCGTCGACCGGACGACGGGCAAGGCTTTGACCATCGCAACCAGCATCGCGTCGTCGAACGTCGCGCTCACGTTCCGCCTCGACGGGACGCTGCTCGCAGCCGACCAGGCGGGCAACGTCATCGTCATCGACACCACGAACGGCAGCACGACGACGGTCGGCAACTACAGTACCAACAAGTCGTACGACACCGCGGGCGATCTCGTGGCGGTCGCCGATGGCACGATGTACGGCGTATCCACGAAAGCGCCTGGCGTCTCGAGTACCAGCAACGTCCTCATCAAGGTGAACACGTCCACGGCCAAGGCCACGACCGTCGGGCCCATCGGCTACACGGGCGTGTTCGGCACGGCCTACAGCGCGGGCCGCGTCCTCGCCTTCACCAAGACGGGCCAGATCATCCAGATCGACCCGTCGACGGGTGACGGCACCCTCGTCGCCACGCACGCCGGCGTCGCCTTCTACGGCGCCGGCACGTCGCCGCTCGTCCCGATTAATTAGCAGGGACGTTCGTTCCCGCACCCTCTGCGGCGCGCTGTCGCGCTTGCCTCGCGCGTCGGTGGCGGCTATACCCAGTCGATATGCTGCACCTCGGCAGCCTCAGTGAAACTCTTCGCGCCGGCGGCATCACACTCGCCGTCATCCTGCTGTCGTCGGTGCTCGTGCTCGCCGTCGCGCTCGAGCGGGCTATTGCGCTGTGGGGCTTCCTCAACCGTGCGCGCACGCTCAGCGAGAACGTCAAGCGCGGGCTGTATCGTGGGGCCGTGGCCGAGGCGCGCACCGCGTGCGAGCGCTCCACCTCGCTCGCCGGAGAGATCTTCCTGGTCGGCTTCGAGCGGCACGGTCGCTCGTCGGTTCAGGCGCTCGAGGCTGCAGTCGACCGCGAGCGCCAGCGGGTCGCGCTCGCGCTGAAAGGTCAGCTCTGGATCCTCGGCACCATCGGCGCCGTCGCTCCCTTCGTCGGCCTCTTCGGCACCGTGTGGGGGATCCTCCGCGCCTTCGAGCAGATCGGTGCGAGCAAGCAGGCCGGCATCGACGTCGTCGGGCCCGGGATCGCCGAGGCGCTCGTCACCACGGCTGCAGGCATCGTCGTCGCGATCGAGGCGGTCGTCGTCTACAACTACTTCATGGCCCGCCTCGGCCGCATCGCGCTCGAGCTCCGTCTCATGACGGAAGAGTTCGTCGAGCTGCTGCGTGACATGAAGCCCGGGGTGCTGGAAGAGCGCGCGGTCCAGCCCGCGGTCGTCGAGAAGCCCTGACATGTCGATGAGCGGTCCGAAGGGTGATGGCGAAGAAGGCGATATCTTCGTCGACATCAACATCACGCCGCTCACCGACATCTTCCTCGTCCTCCTCATCATCTTCATGGTGACGTCCTCCATCACGGCGTCCGACTCGGCCGCGCGGGCGGGCGTGAAGGTCAACTTGCCGAAGGGCGCGGCCAAGGACGTCGCTGCTTCCGGCAAGGACATCACCGTGGCCATCACCACCGATGGGAAGATGGTCGTCGAGGGCAAGGAGGTCGCGCCGGACACGCTGAAGGCAAAGTTCGTCGAGGCGCAGCAGAAGGACCCCGACACGCAGGTCATCGTGCAAGCCGACGAAGCCACGCACCACGGCCGCGTCGTCGCCGTCATGGAGCTCGCGAAGTCCGCGGGCCTTCGCCGCCTCGCCATCGCGACACGCCGCGGCAAGTGATGATCCGCGCGCTCGTCGTCGCGCTGCTTCTCGGCGCGGCGGTGCGGGCCCACGCGCAAGGACTCGTCACGCCGGCGCACCTCAGCGAGCTGACGACGAGCGGTTTCTCGGTGATCTTCGAGACGAGTGGAGACGTCACGGCGTCCGTCGAGATCGCGCGTCACGGCGCCCCGTTCGCGCTGGTCGCGAGCGACCGCGGGCGGCTACACCGCATCCGCGTCACCGGCCTTGCACCGCTCGAATCGGTGAAGTATCGGGTCGTCGTGGCGGGTCAGGTGCTCGCCACCGCGACGGCCCGCTGCAGCCCATCGAACACGGCGAGCGCGCTCGACTTCGTCGTCTTCGGCGACACTCGAGGCGGGCCGGCAGCGGAGCGCAGAGCCATCGAGGCCGCGCGCGCACTCGCCCCGGCGCTCGCGTTCCACACGGGCGACTACGTTCCGATCGGGGGAGAGGAGAAGTGGTGGCGCGCCGCGCTCTACAACGAGGCGCCGCTGATGCAGGAGACGCCCCTGTACCTCGCCATCGGCAACCACGAGCTGATCGGCGACCCCGAGGGCCTGCTCGCGCGGCGCTTCATACCGCCGCCGGGCGACGACACCACGTACTACACGCTCCGGGCCGGTCCCGCGCGCTTCGTGGTGCTCGACTCCAACCACCTGTCACCGACGCAGATGAGCTGGCTCGAGCGCACACTCGCTGCGGCGGCGAAGGAGGAGGGCAGACCGCACGTGTTCGTGTTTTTGCACCATCCGCCGTATTCGGGCGGGGACCACTGCGGCGCCTCGACGCAGGAACAGCCGATGCTCGCGCTGCTGTCGCGCTACAAGCCGAGCGCGGTGTTCGCCGGGCACGACCACGCGTACGAGCGCCTCGAGGCAGGGGGCATCCGCTTCTTCGTCAGCGGTGGCGGTGGTGCGCCGCTCTACGCGCGCAACGACTTCTGCAGCGACGACGACAGGCGAGCGCTGAAGGTGTATCGCGCCGAGTACCACATCCTGCGCGTGCGGGTCCGCGGTGCGGACGTAGAGGTCGAGGCAATACGGCCCGGGATGAGCGACATCGAGACCGTACGCTGGAAGGACTGATCCGCTACGGCTCTTCGAGCGCGAGGACGAACTCCACGATGCGCGCCGCCACGCCGTCCGGGTCCTCGAGGTACGGGCTATGCGACATGCGGGGCGGCTCTTCGACGATGGCGCTCTTCGGCAGGTGCTTTGCGAAGAAGTCGAACGACGCGCGAGGCAGGATGCGGTCGTCCTTACCCCACCAGAGCAGCGTCGGCACCCGGAGGCGCGACAGCTCCGATGGCTTCAGCAGGTCGTCGGGGCCGATCGTCTTCAGAAGCGTCTGCAGCGCCGGGATGGCGAACTTCCGTCGGACACCCCACGCGATGAGGCGGCGGAGGCGGGACTTGTCGACGAGCAGGCGGTCGACGAAGGCGAGCGCGTCGGCGTACCCACGGAGGCGGAACTGCGAGATCAGCTCCTCGAGCTCGTGCTCCGTCATGCCGGCACCGGCCGGCGACGCGAGCATCAGCCCCTTCACCTTCTCCGGCCTCGCGAGCGCGTAATAGACCGCCGCGAGGCCGCCCATCGAGTTGCCGAAGATGACGGTCGGCTCGTCGATGAGGCGATCGAAGAATTCGATGATGGCGGCGCGTAGGTCGGCGCCCTTCGCGTGGGCGGGCGGTACGGCGGAGCTGCCGTGGGCGGGCAGCTCGGGCACGATGATGCGGCCGACGTGGGGGCGCAGCAGGTCGATGAGCTTCGCGTAGTGCACGGCCTCCGCGGAGAAGCCGTGGACGAGCATCAGCGGAGTGCGGCCGCCGCCACGTCCTTCGAGTGCAGTGAGCGCACCGATGCGCGTCGGGATGCTACGCTCCGCAAACCCAGCGCGACGCAGTGCATGGCGCGCGCGGATCTCGTACAGCCCAATCATCTTGTCGAAGAACGCGTCGAGCACTGGTCCGATTATCTCACGGCTCTCGCCACCGTCGAGTTTGTGCGAGGTCGCGAGGTGAGCCGGCACAGCAAGAGCCACGTGCTGCGCTGGTTGAACGGGCCGGGCGGCGTACCGTGGGGAGCGAACCCAGCCGACTTCGACGCGGACGCCGTCACCGGCACGCTCTCCAGCGTAGGGCGCCTCTTCGGTGAGGAGGCGTGGCCGCGGCGCTACTTCCCCCTCGACGTGCAGGGCATGGAGCACGTTCCTCAGCCCCCCGTCATGATCGTGAGCAACCACTCCGGTGGCACCACGATCCCCGACGTGTGGGGCTTCCTCGTCGCGTGGTACCGCCACTTCGGCGTCGAGCGGCCCATTCATCCACTCGCGCACGAGATGATCGTGTCGACGCCATTGATCGGACCTTACTTCGCGAAGCGCGGCATCCTCCGCGCGACAAACGAGCTCGCGCGCACGGCGCTGCAGGACTTTCGGCGCGACATCATGGTGATGCCCGGCGGCGATCTCGAGACGTGGCGACCCTGGCACCGTCGGTTCGAGGTCGACTTCGGCGGCCGGCGCGGGTACGCGCGTCTCGCCATCCAGACCGGAACGCCCATCGTCCCCGTTGCACACGCGGGTGCGCACGACACATTCATGGTGCTCACCGATGGACGGAAGATTGCGCGCTTCCTTCACCTCGACGCCTTCGCGCGCGCGCAGGTGTTCCCCGTCTCGCTCGCGCTCCCGTGGGGCCTCGCCATCGGGCCCCTGCCGCACATCCCCATCCCCGCGCGCCTGCACTACCGCATCGGTGCGCCGGTCGTGCCGCCCGCGATCGAGCCCGGTTCCGCGCCCACCGACGAGCAGGTTCGCGCGATGGACAGCTCGGTGCGCGGCGCGATTCAGAGCATGCTCGACCAGCTGAAGAGCGCCTGATTCGACGACGGGGTGGTACCGGCGGTGTGGGACCGGAACTGGGACCGGGTCGGCGGCTCGATCAGGGCCTGGCGCTGGGCTCTTCTCCTCGTGGGCGTTCTCCGGAGCGCGGAGGAGAGCCCGATGTTCGTCGCATTCGAGGTCTCGCTCGAGCTCATCACATCCCTGCGCAATATCGTCGCTGTCATCGCGACAAGCTGCACCTCTTCCGCACTGCAGCGGGAAGCTGCACAGAGGTGAGCGGGGCGCTTCTCATTGCCGCCGCCTGGGGTCACATCGACGCCAAGGCCGCCCACGCCAGCGAAGTTCTTCTCGACCGCCAGGCCCGCTTCATCCACGGCCTGGTCCACTCGAAGCGCTGACCCGCCAAGAAACAACAACTGCGGCGTCACCCCACGACGCGGTTCGTCACCATCTCGCAAATCAGCAAGTGCCCGCCGCCGCTAGACCCAGACACGGTCGCAGTCCCACACCCGCGATCGAGACGCGGCGGGAGTTCCGCGGCGGCGTGGCTCAGGCAGCCGGGGCGGGCACCAGAGGCGCGCGAGAAATGCGCGGAGGGGTGAATTCCGCGGCTGTTCCGCAGAAGAGGGGACGGGAAGGTCCGCTGTCTAACAAGAGCCGATGGTCAGGATTGAACTGACGACCTACGCTTTACGAAAGCGTTGCTCTACCACTGAGCTACATCGGCGAACGGCGAATATATTAGCCGCGACTCCACCCTTGGTCAAGCCAGAATCGTCGTCAGCGCGAAGTAGCGAGCACCTGCTTGCCGCCGTGGTGGGCGTGGCGCGCGGTCCACACACAGAGCGCCACGCCGACGACCAGCGTGACGGCGGAGCTCCACTGTGCGGGGGTGAGGCCGGCGTAGCGCGGATCTGCGCCGCTCACGTCG
>JAYTLP010000211.1:0-8277 GCA_043729375.1 Myxococcales bacterium | reverse complement strand
GGATTCGTTCGCGCGCGAGCGGTGGCGCCAGGGTAGGTGCAACACCTAAATGGCGCTGAAATTGTTCGTAAAATAAGCTCGGAGGGTGAGAACAACGCTCGCTCTTACCCTTCCTTCCCCGAAGCTCTTCTTCACCTTCTGCCTCGCCGTCGCGCTCGCGGCGTGCGGGCACAAGAAGACGGCCGGCACCGTCGACACGGGCGGCGCCGACTTCGCGCAGAGCGACCTTGCCATCGTCGACCAGGCGTTCGCGCCCGTCGATCAGGTGCTGATCCCCGCATGCGGCAACGGCTTCGTCGATGCGGGCGAGACCTGCGACGACCAGAACCAGGCCGCCGGCGATGGTTGTAGCGCGACGTGCCAGGTCGAGCCGGGCTACCTCTGTCCCACGCCGGGCGCACCCTGCTTCCTCCAGCCGCTCTTCTGCGGCGACGGCGTCATCACAGCGCCCGAGACGTGCGACGACGGCAACAGCGCGCCCGGCGACGGTTGCGATGGGCAGTGCCAGCTCGAACCCAACTTCACCTGCACCACGCCGGGTCAGCCCTGCACGTCGAACATCGTCTGCGGCAACGGTATCGTCGAGGCGGGCGAGTCCTGCGACACCGGCGAGAAGTCGGGCACGAAGGGCTGCTCCATCGACTGCACGCAGGTGACGGCCGGCTGGACCTGTCCGATGTCCGGCGGCGCGTGCACGATGCAGCCCGTCATCCTCTGCCCGAACGCCAAGCTCGACGCAGGCGAGAGCTGTGACGACGGCAACAGCGCCGACGGCGACGGCTGCAGCAGCACATGTCAGACCGAGGCGCACTACGCATGCCCCACGCCGGGCACCAAGTGCACGCTCGTCGAGTTCTGCGGCAACACCAAGGTCGAGGCGAGCCTCGCCGAGACCTGCGACGACGGCAACGCCACGCCGGGCGACGGCTGCTCGTCGACGTGTCAGACCGAGCCGAACTTTGCGTGCCCACCGGCAGGTGGCGCCTGCGTGTCCACCGTCGTGTGCGGCGACAAGAAGGTGCAAGGCCAGGAGACGTGCGACGACGGCAACACGGCCGCGAACGACGGCTGCAGCGCCACCTGCATCGTCGAGAACGGTTACACGTGCCCTGCTCCGGGCGTGAAGTGCCAGGCCGCGAAGTGCGGCGACGGCGTGCACGCCGGGCTCGAGCAGTGCGACGACGGCAACAGCACCGCGGGCGACGGCTGCTCCGCGACATGCACCCTCGAGCAGGGCTCTGCGTGCGTGGACTCCACCACGTCGCCCGTGTTCTCGCAGTGCCACAAGACGGTCTGCGGCGACAGCGTGATCGAGGGCTTCGAGCAGTGCGACAAGGGCGATCTCATCCCCTACGACGGCTGCTCCTCGACGTGTCAGATCGAGACGAGCTGCAAGAACGGCACGTGCACGGCGCAGTGCGGTGACGGCCTCGTGTTCCCCGGTGAGGACTGCGACGACGGCAACCTCATCGACGGCGACGGCTGCGGTGGCACCGGCGCCATGAAGTGCAAGATCGAGCCGGGCTTCTCCTGCACGAACACGACGCTCGCGCCGCCCACGTCGCTGACGATCCCGATCCTCTATCGCGACATGCTGTACTTCCAGACCTTCTTCGGCGGGACGGTCGACTTCGGCCACCCCGACTTCCAGAACATCGTTGCCCAGAACAAGGGCCTCGTCATGAGCACGCTCGGTGCCGACAACGAGCCCGTGTGGGCGAACAACGGCTCGAACGGCTCCATCCACGGCGCCACGACGTTCTGCTGGTGGTTCCACGAGTCGGGCTGCAGCGGCGCGGGCTCGCTCAACCCCTACGACAAGCTCGTCTACCTCGACGCCACCAGCACCCCGACCTCGCTGACGCTCGCGGAGACGGTGACCTCGCCGCCGTCGAACATCTACCAGTTCGGCAACGACCACTTCTTCCCGGTCGACGGCCTCGGCTGGAACGCGAATGCTGCCACGACGCAGGTCAGCAGCGACGACAACAACGTGAAGCGCAACTTCTCGTTCACGAGCGAGCTGCACTACATCTTCACGTACAAGGCGTCCGACTCCACCACCGCCACTGGTCCGACTTTCACCTTCAAGGGTGACGACGACGTGTGGGCCTTCATCAACGGCCGGCTCGTCGTCGACCTCGGCGGCGTGCACGGTGTCCAGACCGGCACGTACACCATCACCACGGGGAACGCGACCGCGCTCGGGCTCGTGGACGGCGGCAACTACTCCATCGACGTCTTCCAGGCAGAGCGCCACACCATCGCGTCGAACTACTTCCTCACGCTGTCGAACTTCACGCACGTCGTGAGCTCGTGTACGTCCATCTGCGGCGACTCGCTGATCGTCGGCACCGAGCAGTGCGACAACGGCACGGCCAGCAACATGGGACAGTACGGCGGCTGCACCGCCAGCTGCACGCTCGCGCCGTACTGTGGTGACAAGACCGTGCAGACGGCGAACGAGACGTGCGACGATGGCTCGAACCAAAGCACGTACGGAGGCACCTCGAAGTCGTGCGGCCCGGGCTGTCATTACTCGCCGTACTGCGGCGACGGGCTGGTGTCGAACGGCGAGCTCTGCGACGAGGGCGCGCTCAACGGCACGGTCGGTCACTGCAGCGCGACCTGCACGCCGGCGAACAGCTGCGGCGACGGAGCCAGGTCGGGTGCGGAGCAGTGCGACGACGGCGCGAAGAACGGGACCGCCGGCGATCCATGCCTCGCGAACTGCACGCTCCGCTGCGGCAACGCCGTGGTCGACTCCGGTGAGCAGTGCGACAAGGGCACCAACGCAAACACCGGCGGCTACAACGGCTGCAAGGCCGACTGCACGCTGGGCCCGTACTGCGGCGACGCCATCAAGAGCGGCAGCGAGCAGTGCGACAAGGGCGCCGCGGCGAACACCGGCTCGTACGGCGGCTGCACCGCCACCTGCGCGCTCGGGCCGTACTGCGGCGACGGCATCGTCAACGGCACCGGTACGAACCCGGAGACCTGCGACACCGGCACCGCGAACTCGTCGACCGCCTACGGTCAGGGCAAGTGCACGAGCCAGTGCAAGCCGGCGCCGTACTGCGGCGACGGTGTCATCGACAAGTCGTTCGGCGAGGTGTGCGACGGCACCGCCTGCAGCTCCGATTGCAAGAGCGTCATCGTGAACTGATCCGTACCGGACCAGAGTAAAAGGCGCCGAGCTCTCCGCTCGGCGCCTTTTTTATTTCGCGGTCGTGTGTGGTTCGCGCGGCCGACTACGAAGGCGAGCTCAGCCGACGACCTTGTTGCGGCCGCTGCGCTTGGCCTTGTAGAGGTTGTCGTCGCTGATCTTGATGAAAGGCTCGGGCAACATCTCCTTGTCCGTGACGCCGACGCCGAGCGAGATGGTCACCATGATGCGGTCGCCCTCGAAGTCGAACGACGACGCCGAGACGAGCTTGCGCAGATCCTCGGCGACCTTCATTGCCTGATCGCGCGTCGTCTCGGGAAGGATGACCGCGAACTCCTCGCCGCCGTAGCGCGCAAAGACCTCTTCCTTGCGGACGCGCGACTTGATGCGACGTGCCATCTCGCGCAGCACGAAGTCACCCGTGAGGTGACCGTGCTCGTCGTTGATCTTCTTGAAGTGATCGATGTCGAACATCACGAGCGCGAGCGGGCGCTGGTGCCGCGTGCAGCGCGGGATCTCCTTGTCGAGCGTGTCGAGGAAGTACCGCTTGTTGAACGTGTGCGTCAGACCGTCGATGATGGTCATGCGGTAGATCTCTTCGTGGTACGCCGCCTCGATGTTCGAGCCGATGAGGAACTTGAAGATCGCGTTGCCGATCTTCAGGAGATCGCCGTCGCGCAGCGCATACGAGGTGACCTGGTTGTCGTTCACGTAGCTACCGTTGGTGGAGCCGAGGTCCTCGACCTGCCAGCCCTGCCCCTGCCGCGTCACCTTGGCGTGGCGACGCGAGACGGAGTCGCGGTCCACCTGGATGTCGCAGTCGGCGCCGCGGCCGATGATGCACTCACCCTCGTGCAGCTCGAAGCGCTTGCCGAGCTCGGGACCACCCGGATAGATGAGCACCAAGCAGGCCTGCTCGGCGTCGGAGGCCGGTTTCTCGACCGGCCTTATCTGGGTGATGCGGGTCTTCCAGTCGTCCATGGTTGCTGCACGTCGATGCGCGGGCTCGACGGGCAAGCCCAACGTAGCGCGATCGTCGTGTGTGCCGCAAGCCGAGAGCGCCTCCTTGCCAGGGATGCGGCGTGTACGCCAAAGTGCGAGCGATGGTCGACGCCGACACCCAGTTCCTCCCTGCGGGTTTCTGGGACGGCACCGTCGAGGTGAGTGCGCACGCGCTGCGCAGGCCGTTTCTGCTGACGCCGCCGGTCTCGTCGTCTCGCGACGAGGTCGGCGCGCCGACGGCAGGCGTGCTGCTCATCCACGGGTTCACCGGGACGCCCTTCGAGATGCGGCTCCTCGGCGAAGCTCTCTGCCGGCGGGGCTACGTCGTGTACGCGCCGCTGCTCGCGGGCCATGGCAAGACCTCGGACGTGCTCGCGGCCACCGGCTGGCAGGACTGGCGCGCAAGCGTCGACGAGGCGCTCACGCTGCTGCGCGCGGTGACACCGACCGTGTGCGTGGCAGGGCTCTCGCTCGGCGGCCTGCTGACGCTCGAGCTCGCGCGGTTGCGCGGAGCGGAGCTCGCGGCGGTAGCGTCGCTGTCGGCGCCGGTGTGGTTGCCGAAGCCGATCGAGCTGCTCATCAAGCTGACGCGCTGGCTCCGCCGTACGCCGCCCACGATCGCGGTGCCGAAGAGCGCGGGGTCCGACATCGCCGACCCGGTGATGCGGCAGCGCAACAACCTCGCGCAAGGTGCCGTGGGCCTGCCCATCGTGGCGGTGCTCAGCCTCCGCGAGTTCATGGACCACGTCCGCGCGGGCCTCGGCGACGTGAAGGTCCCGACGCTGCTCATGCACGGGCGCAAGGACCACACCGTCCCGTTCTCGTGCCTGGCCGCGATCCAGGCGGGCGTCGGCACGCGTGAGGTCGAGACGCGCACGCTCGAGAAGTCGTACCACGTGGTCACGCTCGACCTCGATCGCGAGCAGGTGATCACCGACGTCGACGCGCACTTTTCTCGCCACGTCCGAACCCGAACGCATTGAAGGAGACGACATGCCGCGCTACCTCCTCGCCATCGACCAGGGCACGACCGGAACGACGGTGCTCGTGTTCGATGAACGGCTGTCGCTGCGGGCCCGCGGCTACCGCGAGTTTCCGCAGCACTATCCGCAGCCCGGCTGGGTGGAGCACGACCCCGAGGAGATCTGGACCTCCGTGCGCGGCGCGCTCACCGATGCGCTGCATGCGTCCGGGACCGGCATCGACGCGTGGCAGGGATCCGGCTCGGCCGGGGCCATTTCTTCGCGGGAGCTCCGGAACCCTCTCGGGGTTCCGAGCACAATCGATCCGACGCAGATCGCTGCCATCGGGATCACGAACCAGCGCGAGACGACCGTGCTCTGGGATCGCAAGACCGGCATCGCCATCGGCAAGGCGATCGTGTGGCAGGACCGTCGCACCGCCGACGCGTGCGCGAAGCTGAAGGCCGAGGGACTCGAGCCACTGTTCCGTCAGGCCACCGGTCTCGTGCTCGATCCGTACTTCTCGGGGACCAAGCTTGCGTGGATGCTCGATAGCGACCCGACGCTGCGCGCCCGCGCCGATCGCGGCGAGCTGTGCTTCGGCACAGTCGACAGCTGGCTCGTGTGGAAGCTCTCCGGTGGCGCGGCGCACGTGACCGACGTGTCGAACGCGTCGCGCACGCTGCTCTTCGATCTGCACCAGATGGCCTGGTCCGACACGCTGCTGGCGCACCTTCGCGTGCCGCGCGCGCTGCTCCCCGACGTGCGCAGCTCCGCCGAGGTCTACGCCGAGACGCGCGGCGTGCCCGGGCTGCCCGATCGCATCCCGATCGCGGGCATGGCAGGAGACCAGCAGGCTGCGCTGTTCGGGCAGACCTGCTTCGCCGTCGGAGACGCGAAGTGCACGTACGGCACCGGCGCGTTCCTCCTCCTCAACACGGGCCCGCGTCCCGTCGCATCGCAGAACGGCCTCGTGACCACCGTCGCGTGGAAGATCGGCGACAGCGTGACGTACGCGCTCGAGGGCTCGACTTTCATCGCGGGCGCGATGGTGCAGTGGCTGCGCGATGGGCTCGGCATCATCCAGTCGGCCAGCGAGATCGAGTCGCTCGCCGCCTCCGTGTCGGACACGGGCGGTGTCGTGGTCGTGCCCGCGCTCGCGGGCCTCGGTGCCCCGCACTGGCGTCCGGAAGCGCGTGGCGTCATCACCGGCCTCTCGCGAGGCACGACGAAGGCGCACCTCGCGCGCGCCGTACTCGAGGGCATCGCGCTGCAGATAGCCGACCTGCTGTTCGCGATGCAGAAGGACTCGGGCCTGCCGATCCGCTCGCTGAAGGTGGATGGCGGCGCCTCCGCGAACGACCTGCTCATGCAGTTCCAGGCCGACATCCTGCGCACGGAGACCATCCGTCCGAAGCTCGTGGAGACCACCGCGCTCGGCGCCGCGATGCTGGCAGGCCTCGGCGTCGGCGTGTGGAAGACCACTGCCGAGGCCAAGGCCGCATGGGCCGAGGACCGACGCTTCGTGCCTACCATGGCCTCCGCCGTGGTCGACGCGCACCTGGCCGCGTGGCGCACGGCCGTCGCAAAGGCATGATCGGGGCGCGGTCGTCACGACCCGAGCGTGTCTCCGCAGCCCACGACGGCGTGTCGCGGCGCGCACAGGGTCGGTCAAGTAGCCGCGACGACGCACGTTCGACTGCGGTCTCCGCCTTGCGAGAGCACGCCTCCATCCACGGAGGCCCGCATGCTCGCACTGTCCGACCCGTCCACCCCATCCGATGACCAGCTCCTCGCGAGCACGCTCGAGCAAGATCCGCGCGCTTTTGCCGCGCTCGTGTCGCGGTACCGCGGGCTCCTTTACCGCTGCATCCTGCGCGTCACCGGTCGCTACGCGCGCGTGCTGTCGTCGGAGTGCGTCGACGACATCTACGCCGAGAGCTGCGTGCTCCTGTGGGCCGACGATCTGCGCCGCCTGCGCGCCTACGATCCGGCGCGCGGGATGAAGCTATCGTCGTGGCTCGGCCTGCTTGCCGGGCACGCGGCCTACGACCATCTGCGCCGCCTCTCGCGGCGGCCATCGCACGAGGATCTCGACGACCTTATAGAGATCCCCTGCTCGCTCGAGCCCGATGCGCTGTCGGAGCTGCTGCGCGACGAGCGTCGAAGCACGCTACGACGGCTGTCGCGCGCGCTGTCCCCACGTGATCGCGAGTTCGTGTCGCTCTATTTCCAGAAGGACGCGGAGCCCGAGGAGGTCGCGCGCGCTCTCGGCATCTCCGTTGCGACCGTCTACTCGAAGAAGAACAAGATCACGATGCGCCTCGTCGCGGCGGCTGCATGAACTCCAGACGGCTCAGTGGAACTGGGCCATGCCGACGGTCGCGGGAGACGGGTGCCCCTGCAGCGTCTCGCCGACCTCCGGCGAGAGGTTGACGCCCATCATCAGGACGAGGCCCGTCTTCGACTTGAGCGCGATGCGGCCCACGCCGCCGCCACCGCCGCCGCCCTGCTCGCCGCCGCTGGGCGCGTCGCCCGGATCCCCCGCCAGCGACGTGGTGTGGCCGCCGTCGCCGCCCCTCGACCCCGGCCCGCCCGAGCCGCTATTGCCGCCCGCGGCCGCGTCCTGGTTGTCGGGGCCGTCCTCGCCCGGACCACCGCCGCCACCGCCACCGCCGCCGCCACCGTTGACTGCGATGATCGCACCGCCGTTGAGCTGCACCGTGCGGCCCTCGATGAGCACGCTGCCGCCGGAGCCACCGCCGCCGCCCGCGACAGGAACGCCCGCAGACCCCGGTGAGCCGTGGCAGCCGCCCGCCTGGATGATGGCCGGGGAACCGAGCGTGACCCCGCCATTCGACGCGAGCTGCACCGCGCCGCCACCCGAGCCGCCCGCGCCGCCCAGCACGCCGACGCCGGCCGCGCCGGAGCCGCCGCCGGAGCCGCCGCCGAGGATGGGGTCGACGGCGCTCAGGTCGCCGAAGCGCACACCGCCCGGGCCACCCGCGGTGCTGCTGAAGAACGACGCAGCGCCCGCGCCGCCGTGCTCGCCGTAGCCACCGCCACCGCCACCGCCCGTGCCCCCGCCGGCAAACTGCCCGGGCTTGCCGCCGCCCGTGCCGCCCCCAGCGTTGCCGCCGGCTGCCT
>JAYTLP010000210.1:0-15920 GCA_043729375.1 Myxococcales bacterium | reverse complement strand
ACGGACCCATCGGCGCCGTAGTCGATGTTGCGCGCCTGCCCGCGGTCGAGGAGCACCCGCGCCGCCGCGTCGTCCCCGCGGTAGCCCATGGCCGTCAGCGCGCGCCGCAGCCGATCGCTCGCCGCCATCCGTGCCTGCCGCTCGGCCTTCACGCGCGCCACGTCTGCCGAGGGCGCGCGCGGATCCGCGACCGCGACGCCGTGGGCCTCCAACCGCTGCGCGTCCGGGTCCCATGAGGCGCCCGTCTTCCCGACGACCGAGAGCGCGAGGAGAACCAGCGAGACGAGCTCGAACGACAGCATCATGCCTGCAGGGTAGCTGCGACAGGCGGTCCGACCAAGAAATTCAGGGCCCTGTGCTACCGTCGCTGCGCGTGAGCCGCCCGCTCCCACGTTGGCTCGTCCCCACCTTGCTGCTCGCCGCGGTCGCCATCCTCTGCGCGCCCATCGCGCTCGACCAATCGCTGTGGCTCAAGGACATCCTGCGCTTCACGTATCCGCAGAAGCACTACCTGCGCGAGCGCCTCCTCGCGGGCGAGCTGCCGATGTGGTGGCCGGCCGATGGCATGGGGCGTCCGTTCTTCGCGCTCGTACAGCCGGGCGTGCTCTACCCGCTCAACGCGCTCCTGCTCGTGTTGCCGATGCCGCTCGCGTACGACGTCTTCTCCGCGGTCCACCTCGGCATCGCAGCGCTCGGGACCTACGCGTGGCTCCGGCGCTCCGAGTGCGGCGAGACGTCGGCTGCCTTCGGGGCGGCAACCTTCGCGCTGTCGGGTTACCTCGTCTCGCTGCTCGGGAACAACGGCGTGTACGTGTTCGGTGCCGCGTGGATCCCGCTCATACTCTGCGTCGAAGCGCGACCGACCCCGCGGCCCGTCCCGCTCGCGCTGTTGCTCGCCTTGTGTCTTTCGGCGGGAGACCCGCAGGCCGTGTTCTTCGCCGGAATTGCGCTACTGGCGCAGGCCCTCGGCGCGCCCCGAAAGGAACGCGGCGCGCGCGTGCTCGCCGTCTCGGGCGCGAGCGTGATCGCCGGGCTTCTCGGCGCCGTGGTGCTCGTGCCGGGCCTCGCGACGGCAGCGGTCGGGCGGTCAGGGGGCGTGCCGCTCGAAGACGCACGGCACTTCGCGCTGCATCCGCTGCGCCTTCTCGAGCTCGTCTGGCCCGCCCCGTTCGGCACGCCGAACACGCCCGCATGGTTCGTTTCGCCGCTCGTCGACGAGGGCACCGGGGCGGGTTACGTGCCGCTGACCGCGAGTCTGTACTGCGGGCTGGCAGCGTTACCGCTGGCGCTGCTGGCGGTGGCGAGGCGGGAGCGGCGAGACGTCGCGATCGCAGTCCTCGGGCTCGCGTCACTGATCGTCGCCGTGGGTGATCACACCCCGGTGTGGCGGCTCGTGTTCCGCTTCGTGCCGCTGGCCAGCGGGTTCCGCTACCCGGAGAAGTACGCGATGCTCTCGACGCTGTCGCTCGCGTTCCTCGCCGGCCGCGGTCATGCGCGCCTCGCCGAGCGCGCGCCGCGCTGGCCTGCGCGCGCGGTCGCGCTCGGCTGTGGCGTCGTCGTGCTGCTCACGCTGGGGCTCGGCGCGCGCATTGCGACGGCGCTCGTGGGCACGCTCACGGTGACCGAGGCCGTGGCGGCCCACGCGGTGCAGAGCGCGGCCTTGCGCACGCTCGTGGTGGCGCTCGTGGTGTGGATGCTCGTCGAGCGCGGGGGGCGACGCCTAGGTGCGGCGCTCGCGGTCGTGACCGCGCTCGAGCTCCTCGTCGCCAGCAGCCAGCTCGTGAGCTGGACGCCCTCGTCCACCTACCGCGAGCGCTCGCCCATTCTCGACGAGCCAGCAGTTGCCTCGACCCGCGACCTCGCGCCGGTGCGCCTCTATCGCGCGTCCGATCTTCAGGTGGGTGACACGTTCGTGCCCGCGCTCGAGCGCGCGTCGCTGCGGCCCGACTGCGGCGCGGAAGATGGCGTATCGCACACCGACGCTTACTCGGTCTTTCACACCCCGGCGGAGACCGCGCTCTGGAAGGCGCTGCGGTCCCGACCGCTCGCGCTCCTTCAATGGACGGCGACCTCCCACGCGCTGCTGCGCGACTCCGAGGTGAGCTCCGCGCGTGGCCTCACGATCGAGGCTCACTACCCGCAGCTCGGCCTCAGCCTGCTCGCGGTGAAAGGTGCAGCGCCGCGCGTCTACCTGGCCGCGCGAACCGTCGTCGCTACCGATTCCGACGCGGCTGCGAACACGTTGCTGGCGCTCATCCCGGGCATCGGTGCGGTGGTGGAAGGCGGCGAGGCGCGCGTCGCCACGGGGTCGTGCGTGATGAAGGCGTACGCGCCGGAGCGCATCACCATCGACTGTGACGCATCGGCACCGTCCTACGCGGTCCTGGCGGAAGCAAGCTTCCCCGGGTGGCACGCCACCGTGAACGGTGCCGATGCGCCGGTGCTGCGCGCCAACGCGGCATTCCGCGCGGTCCCCGTCGGTGCAGGGGGCTCGCGCGTCGTGCTCACGTATGCCGCGCCCGGCCTGCGCACGGGGTTGCTGCTCTCGCTGCTCGGCGTGCTGCTCGCGCTCGCGCTGGCGTTCACTCCCACTCGATGGTTCCGGGGGGCTTCGACGTGATGTCGTAGACCATCCGGTTGACGCCGCGCACCTCGTTGACGACTCGACGGCTGATGAGGCCGAGCAGCTCGTACGGCAGCGGCACCCAGTCGGCGGTCATGCCGTCCTTCGAGTGGACGGCGCGCAGGCACAGGGTCTCGGCGTAGGTGCGCTGGTCACCCATCACCCCGACGGAGCGCACGGGCAGGAGCACCCCGAACGACTGCCAGATCGACTCGTACAGCCCGGCGGCGCGGATCTCCTCGTCGATGATGGCATCGGCGAGGCGCAGCACGTCGCAGCGCGCCTCGGTGACCTCCCCGAGGATACGCACCGCGAGGCCGGGGCCGGGGAATGGCTGGCGCCACAGCACGTGGTGGGGCAGCCCCAGCTCCGCGCCGAGCGCGCGCACCTCGTCCTTGAAGAGCTCGCGCAGTGGCTCGACGAGCTTCAGCTTCATGTGCGCAGGCAGGCCGCCGACGTTGTGGTGGCTCTTGATCGTCGCCGACGGTCCCTTGTGCGAGACGCTCTCGATGACGTCCGGGTACAGCGTGCCCTGCGCGAGAAAGTCGACGCCGCCCTGAAGCTTCGCGACGCGCGCGGCTTCCTCGTCGAAGACCTCGATGAACACGCGCCCGATGATCTTGCGCTTCTGCTCGGGGTCAGTGATTCCGACGAGCGCCTCCATGAAGCGCGCGCGCGCGTCGACGACGACGAGCTTGGCCTGGAACGCGTCGCCGAAGAGGCGCTCGACACCCTGGCGCTCCCCTTGTCGCAGGAGGCCGTTGTCGACGAAGACGCAGGTGAGTCGGTCGCCGATGGCGTCGAAGATGAGCTTGGCCGCCACGGACGAATCGACGCCGCCCGACAGGCCGCAGATCACGCGGCCCTGGCCCACCTGCGCCTGCACCTTCGCGACGGCCTCGCCTGCAAACGACGCCATGTTCCAGCTCGGCTCGAGATGGGCAATCTTGAAAAGAAAGTTGGCGATGATCTCGCCACCTCGCGGCGTGTGCACGACCTCGGGGTGGAACTGCACGCCCCAGATCTTGCGCTTCTCGTCGGCAATGGCTGCCGCGGGCGCGCTGTCCGTCTCGCCGATGAGCGAGAAGCCTGCGGGCAGCCTCTCGACCCGATCGCCGTGCGACATCCACACGGACAGTGACTCGCCGAGGGACATCCCGGAGAACAGCGCGCTCTTGCCGCCCGCCTCGTTCACTCGCACGTGCGCGCGACCGTACTCGCGCAGGTCGGCTGCAGCGACGTGGCCACCGAGCAGCTTCACCGTGAGCTGCACGCCGTAGCAGATGCCGAGGATCGGCAGCCCCAGCTCGTACACGCCGACGTCGATGGTCGGCGCATCCGGCTCGTAGCAGGACGACGGGCCGCCCGACAGCACGATCGCCGACGGGCGTAGCTGCTTCATCTTCACCAGGCCGATATCGTACGGGTGGATCTCGGAGTACACGCCGAGCTCGCGGATGCGCCTCGCAATGAGCTGCGTGTACTGCGAGCCGAAATCGAGGATGAGGACGAGATCACGAGACACGGCTACTGCTCCACTCGATAGTTCGGGGCTTCCTTCGTGATGATGACGTCGTGGACATGGCTCTCGCGGAGGCCTGCCGAAGAGATGCGCACGAAGCGGGTCTTCTCGCGCATCTCCTCGATGGTCCTGCAGCCGGTGTACCCCATCGACGCCTTGAGTCCGCCGATGAGCTGGTGCACGGAGGACGCGAGCGTGCCCTTGTACGGCACACGGCCTTCGATGCCCTCGGGGACGAGCTTTGCCTCCTCGTCCTTGCCGAGGTGCCCCTGGAAGTAGCGGTCCTTCGAGCCGGCCTGCATCGCGCCGATGGAGCCCATGCCACGGTACTGCTTGTACGAGCGGCCCTGGAAGAGGATCACCTCGCCGGGCGCCTCGTCTGTGCCTGCGAAGAGGGAGCCGATCATGACCGTGTGTGCGCCGGCGGCGATGGCCTTTGCCACGTCGCCGGAGTGCTTCACGCCGCCGTCGGAGATGATCGGCTTGCCCAGCTTTTTCGCGGCGCGGGCGCACTCGGCGACCGCGGTGATCTGGGGCACGCCGACGCCCGCGACGATGCGCGTCGTGCAGATGGAGCCCGGTCCGATGCCCACCTTGACCGCGTCTGCACCGGCACGGACCAGCGCTTCGTACGCCTCGGCGGTGGCCACGTTGCCGGCAACGATGGCGACGTCGGGGTACGCCTTGCGAATCTGCGCAACGGCAGCTTGCACGCCTTTCGAGTGGCCGTGGGCCGTGTCGACGACGAGGACATCGCAGCCCGCATGCACGAGCGCGGCGGCGCGCTGCTCGCTGTCGCCGCCGACGCCGATGGCCGCGCCCACGCGCAGGCGCCCGTGCTCGTCCTTGACGGCCGTGGGGTGCAGCGCCGTTTGCTCGATGTCGCGGATGGTGATGAGGCCGCGTAGCCGACCATCGGTCCCGACGACCACGAGCTTCTCGATGCGGTGCTCGTGTAGAAGCTCGCGGCTCCGCTCGGGCGTGACGTTCTCGGGGACGGTGATGAGCGCCTTCGTCATCACGTCGCGCACGAGCTGCGACAGATCCTTTTGAAAGCGTACATCCCGGTTGGTGACGATGCCGACGGGCCTGCCGTCCTTCACGACGGGCAGCCCGGAGATGTGGTGCTCGCGCATGAGCTCGAGCGCGCGCGACACCGGCTGTTCCGGATCGATGATCACCGGGTCGATGACGATGCCCGACTCCGCGCGCTTCACGCGACCGACCTCGCGTGCCTGCTGCTCGATGCTCAGGTTCTTGTGGATCACGCCGAGGCCGCCGAGCCGCGCCATCGCGATCGCCGTGTCGGACTCGGTGACCGTGTCCATCGCAGACGACAGCAGCGGAATGTGCAGCGTGATGCGCTCGGTGAGGCGCGTCCGCACGTCGCAGTCGCGCGGCAGCACGTCGCTCTCGTCGGGGACGAGCAGGACGTCGTCGAACGTCAACGCTTCGGGGAGCTGGTCGGCGAGCATCTTTCTACCTCTTTCGGGACGGTGCTTCGGGAGTGGTGGGCACGCCGGGGAGCTGGACCAGCTGGGTACGGTCGTCTCGCGGCTTCTGCGGTGGGTCTTCGAAGAAGCGTGGCGCTGTGGCACGTGGTGTGGTGACGACACTGTCGGCAGCGGGCAGCGAGGTGGCCGCTGTGCGGTCCGCAAGCTCGCGACGCAGCACCCGGAGGAGCGCGTCCATCACCGGCGCACCGGCGCTCGAGGTGCGCAGGAGCTGCACCGTCGCGTCGAGGCTGGCCGTGTCGCCGCCCTGTCGCTCGGCGGAGGCTAGCCCGAGGTAGTCGATGACGGACTGGACGATGCGCTGCGTGGCACCGGCATGCTGCGGGCGTGCAAAGCCCGCGGCCTGCGCCGACAGTGCGCGCGAGATGCCGAGGAGGCCGTCGTCGCCACCAGCCGCCCAGCCGAGGTCGTCGAACAGCGATGGTGAGCACTCCTCGCTCGGGCGCGCGCGTCGTAGCTCGTCGAGCTGCACGAGCTGCGCGGCGACACCGGCAAGCGCGACCCGGCGACGGTCGTGCCCGAGCTCGCGCGCCACCTCGCGCGCGAGCCTCGCTGCCTTGGTCGGCGACGGCAGCTCGAGGCCGCGGCCCAGCTCGCGCTCGAGCGCCGCGCCGAGGCTCGTCGTCGCCTGCACGAGCACCTGCTCGAGGCGCTCGGACGCCTCGAGCTCGGACCGCTGCCCGACCTTCCCGGCCGGCTCGATGCTGTCCCGCGCGGGCCTCGCGTAGGCGCGCTCCACGGCGGCTGTGAAGTCGGCGTGCTCTACGAGGAACACCTTGGCCGACTTGAACCCGGCGCTCTGCGCGAGGGCGCGGAGCGTTGCATCGTCGGTGGGATCGACCATCGCTACCTGCACGCGGCGACCATCGGCCGACAGCTCGAGCGGCAACAGACCCGTGCGCAGAGCGTCGTGCTTCGGCAGGATGGGCTCGAGCAGCTCGCGCGGTGGATGGCTCGCCAGCAGCGCCACAGGTACGACCGGGATCTTCCCGTGGTCGCGCAGCAGCGCGAAGATTGCCGACGCCGACAGCAGCTTGTCGGCGATGAGCCCCCGCCACAGCGGCTCGTCGTCGTGCTCGTGCGCTCGCTCGACCTTCTGCGCCGTCGCCAGCTTGCGAGCGACGACGAGCGAGGCGAGGTCGGGGCGCTGCGACATGGGCTGATAAGGTATGCGACCCCTCCACCGGCGTAAAGCCGCAAGGTGGTACGTTGGCGGGCCATGCGAATCCTCTACGGTGTCGTCGGTGAAGGAATGGGGCACGCCACGCGCAGCCGCGTGATCCTCTCGCACCTGCTCGGCGCGGGGCACGAGGTGGAGGTGGCCGTGTCGGGCCGTGCGCACGCGCTGCTCGAGCGCGTGTTCCCGACGATGAGAGTGCACCGCATCACCGGCCTCAACATGATCTACGAGGACAACGCGGTGAAGAAAGGGCGCACCGCGCTCGACTTCCTGAAGAAGCTCCCTGCCTTCGCCGAGAACCACGATCTGTTCACGCGGCTCGGGAACGACTTTCGCCCCGAGCTTGTGATCTCCGACTTCGAGAGCTTCACCTACCTCTACGCGAAGGCGCACGACCTCCCGATCGCGTCCATCGACAACATGCAGGTCATCAACCGCTGCGCGCTCGATGTCGAGATCCCCGACGAGCTGCAGGCCAGCTTCCGGACCGCTAGGGCGCTGGTCAAGGCGAAGCTACCCCGGTGCGGCGCCTACCTCGTCACGAGCTTCTTCTTCCCCCCGACGCGCAAGCCGCGCACGGCGCTGTACCCGCCCATCCTGCGCGACGCCGTCCTGGACGCGCGCCGCGTTGACGGGGATCACGTGGTCGTCTACCAGACCTCCGACAGCTACACCGAGCTCGTACCCACGCTGCAGAAGCTGCCGGTGCGCTTCGTCGTCTACGGCCTCGGGCGCGACGAGCAGCTCGGCAACGTTCACCTCAAGAGCTTCTCCGAGGACGGCTTCGTCGCGGATCTCGCTTCGTCACGCGCGGTCATCGCGGGCGGCGGTTTCTCGCTCATGGGCGAGGCTGTGTACCTCCGCAAGCCGATGCTCTCGGTCCCTCTCGAAGGGCAATTCGAGCAGACGCTCAACGCGCTCTACCTGCAGAAGCTCGGCTACGGTGAGCACCACAGCGCGCTCGACCTCCACGCGATCTCGGCGTTCCTCGACCGCACCCCCGACTATACCCGCGCGCTCGCCGGGCACCACCAGGACCGGAACCGCGCGATCCTCGCGGCCGTCGACGATCTGGTGGCGCGCGTCCGGCAGACCGGGCGTCTCGTGCCCGCCGGCAGCCCGTAGCGCCTATCCCCCGAACTGGGCGCGGAGCTTGTCGTCCCACTCGTCGGCGACCCGCGCGACCGTGTCGAGCAGGTCGACGAACTCGTCGAAGTCGAGGGACTCGAGAGACCGGAGCGCGCGGAGATACACGCGCCCGGTCAGGCGATCGATGGAGAATGCGCCGTCCTCTGTGGCGAGATAGTTGAGCTCGAGGAGCTGACGGTAGAGCGCCTCGCGGTTGTTCGCGGGGACCTCCATGATCGGCGCGAGGAACATGATGAATCCGTTGTCCTCCGCGACGTTGATGCCCACCGTGGCCGAGCCACGCGAGACCTGGGTGTAGCCGTCCGCGTCCAGCGGTGGAATCGGCACCCCGATCAGCTCCGAGAAGCGCTCCACGAACTGCGCGACGCGCTTGCGGTCGGTCATGTTGCGAACACGACTTCCCGGCCGAACGTCCTCACGCGCGGATGTGGAGCGGTAGCTTCTTCAGCACGGCAGCCGTCGCCCCGTCGAAGAACAGCTTCCAGGCGCGCTTGAGCTCGCGACCGTGGACCTGCTGGTCCTCGTCGTCGTCGTCCTCGTCTTCTTCCTCCTCCTCCTCCTCCTCGTCCTCGTCTTCTTCCGCGACGAGCTCGTCCTTCAGCTCCTCGAGGACATCGAGCAGGAACTGCGCGGAGCCGACGCGGAGATCGCCGAGCTCGATCGCGCCATCGAACTCGACGGGCAGGTAGATCTCGGCTGCGGCATCGTGGCCGTCGAGGCGGTCGAGGAACTCGGTGAGCACGTCATCGTCCACGCCTCCCACCGACGCGACCTCCTCGTCGCTGTCCTCCACGAACCTGGGTGCCCCCATGCGCTCCATGCGGCTCCGGAGCTCGGCTATCTCGTCGTCTCCGAGGCGATCCGTCAGCGGTCCAATCTCGATCTCAGCCATTGCTTCTTCGTCCTGGGGGTGTGGGGAAAGCGTGTGAAGGGCGCGGGCGTACTTTTCCACGGCTGCGGCGGCCTGGCAAAGGCCCGTGCTACGGTCGCGCGCATGAACGTCATGGCGCGTATTCTCGGGACCCTCCCCCTGTGGGTCTGTGCCACCGTCGTGCTGGCCGCTCCGGGCTCGCCGACCGAGTCGCTCATCGACGCGGGCTCGCAGCTCATCGAAGCCGAGAACTACGCCGCGGCTCTCGACAAGCTCGATCGCGCCGCGCGCCTCGACCCGAAGGATCCGCGCCCGCGCTACCTCGCGGCGGTGGCCTGGGAGAAGAAAGGCGACCTGCCGAAGGCCGAGAAGGGCTTCCGCGATGCGCTCGCGCTCGACCCGAAGCTCGCGGACGTGCGGGGCGAGCTCGGCGCGCTGCTGCAGGATCTCGGCCGCTCCGACGAAGCCGTCGTCGAGCTGAAGAAGGCCGTGCAGCTCCAGCCCGACCTCGGCGACGCATGGTTCAACCTCGGCCAGGCGGAGCTGAAGCGCCGCCACTGCGATCAGGCCGAGGTCGCCTTCGGTCGTGCCGCTGCGCTGAAAGCCGGTGATCCCGATCCGCTCATCCAGCGGACCGTCGCGCTGCGAGAGTGCAAGAAGATCGACGAGGCCGTGAAGACGGCGCGACAGGCCGTGAAGGGCGCACCATCGAGCGCGCCCGCGCAGGTGAACCTCGGCCTCGCGCTCGAGGCGCAGGGCAAGGTGGACGACGCGCGGGCGGCGCTCACCGCGGCCACGCGCCTGAAGGGCGACTACGCGACGGGCTGGTGGAGCCTCGGGCTGCTCGAGCTCCACGCGAAGAGGCCGACCGAGGCCAAGGCGGCGTTCGAGCGGTCGCGCACGCTGGCGCCGACGGCAGCCCACATTGCGGATCTCGGTCGCGCATGGCGTGACCTGGGCGACTTCGCAAAGGCGGAGACGTCCTTCAAGGAGGCGATCGCGAAGGATGCGAAGTTCGGCCCGGGGCACTTCTATCTCGCGCAGCTCTACGCGGCGAGCGGCCGGTGCGGCGAGATGGGCACCGAGCTCGAGCAGAGCCAGGTCCCCGCGGACAAGGCGAAGTCAGTCCGCGCGAGCTGCAAGGGCAAGAAGTAGCCGCGCAGAGGCAGGCCCGCTCGCCGATAGTTTCACGGTGCGCGTATCGGCGCCGAGCGGCGTGAGCTCGACGGTGAGCCTGTCATGGGGTGCGCGGTCTGCGATCCGCGACAGCCACTCGATCACGAAGACGCAGTCGCGCGTCTCGTAGTCGCGCCATCCGATCTCGTCCAGCTCGTCCGGCGAGCCGAGGCGGTAAAAGTCGGCGTGCACGAGGAGCACTCGCCCCGGGTACTCGTTGACGATTGTGAACGTGGGGCTCGTGATGCGCTCCTCGTCGGGAATGCCGAGCCCGCGCGCGATGCCCTCGGCGAGGCGGCTCTTGCCTGCCCCCAGCGGACCTTCGAGCGCAATGAAGTCCCCCACGACGACCGCGGCGCCGAGCAGCGCGCCGAGGGCGAGCGTGTCCTCGAGGGACCGGCTGACGAGCTCGCGTTCCACGAGTTCGTACTAGCATGATGCTGCTTCCATGCACACGCTCGTCGTCCTCCTCGGCCTCACGGGCGCGCTGCGCGCCGATCGGCCGCTGTCGACACGCACCGCGAGCTATCGCATCGAAGCCACGCTCGACGAGGCGACGCGCGAGCTCCACGGTCACGAGACGCTGACGTGGCGCAACACCGGGACCGCAGGCACGGACCTGCTCGTGTTTCATCTCTACATGAATGCGTTCGAGAACGAGCAGTCGACATTCCTGCGCGATCGCGAGACGCACGGCAGTCCCGCTCTCAAGCACTGGGGGTTCATCCACGCCTCCGACGTGACCGTGCTTCGCGATGGCTCTCGCATCGCCGCGCACCTCGTCGTCCCCGCGGAGGGCGACCGCACCCTGGCAACGCTGGCGCTCGATCGCGCCGTCGCCCCGGGTGAGACGGTCGACGTGGAGCTCTCTTTCACCACACGCCTGCCAGACATCGTCTCGCGGACCGGCGTACACGAGGGCTTCTATGCGGTGGCGCAGTGGTTCCCGAAGCTCGGCGTGTTCGCGTGCGAGCCCACGTGTCGCTTCGTCGCGGACGTGCACCACGCCGACAGCGAGTTCTACGCGGATTTCGGCACCTACGACGTCACGCTCGATCTGCCGGCGCAGCTCGGTGTGGGCGCCACCGGCGTTCGAACGGACTCGCAGGCGCACGGCACCCGGCAGCTGGTTCGATACCATGCCGAAGACGTGCACGACTTCGTGTTCACGGCGGACGCCCGCTTCGTGGAGCACTCGCTCGACGTGGACGACGGCTCGGGTCTGCCGCCCGTGCGCGTGCTTTTGCTCGGGGCACCCGCTGCGGAGGCCAGCGTCGAGCGACACCTGGCCGCCGCTCGTGCCGCGCTCGTCGAGCTGGGCCGCAGGCTAGGCCCGTACCCGTACGCGCAGCTCACCGTGGTGCAGGTACCGAGTGGCGCCGAGCAGGCGAGCGGCATGGAGTATCCGACGCTGTTCTTCACTTCCGACGATCCCGAGCCGCTCGGCGTCCACTGGGTCGAGCTCACGACGGCGCACGAGGCCGCGCACCAGTGGTTCCAGGGAATGATCGCGAACGACGAGGTCGGCGAGGCCTGGCTCGACGAAGGGATGACCGAGCTCGCCACGTCTTGGGTGCTCGAGGCGCTGACGCCGCCGACGGCTGTCATCTACGAGCTCCTCGGACACCGGGTCACATACCGGGAATTCGAGCGGCAGGCGCTCCGCGCAGCGTCGCAGGAGGCCATCGCCACCGCCTCGTATGCCTTCTCCTCCACCGCTGCGTACGCACGCCTCACCTACCGCAAGACTGCGCTGGTGATGAGCACACTCGGCGCCCGCCTCGGCGAGGCCGAGCTCGAGCGCCGGCTCCGTGCGTATGCGGACGCGCAGCGCTTCCACCACCCTCACGGTGCGGACCTGATTGCCGCCTTCGACGGCATCCCGGAGGTCTTGCGGCGCTTCCTCGTCGACGCCATCGTACAGCCCGGCAGGCTCGACTACGCGATCTCGCGTGTCACCACCGAGCGGAAGCACGCCGACGAGGGGCTCTTCGACGCGGCGGATGGCGGCACGCGCGAGGTCAGAGCTGGTGTCGCGCTCGACGAGCACCGCAGCACGATTCTCGTGGAGCGACGCGGGGAGTACGTGCTCCCCGTCACTGTGCGCGCCACGTTCGCCGACGGCAGCGAGCGGGACACGCGCGTCGACCTCGGCCCCGACAGGCGGTGGCAGCGCCTCGAGCTCGACAGCGCGAGCCCGCTCGTCGAGGCGCGCCTCCACCCCGCCGACGACACGCCACTCGACGACGATCGCTGGAACGACGGGCTGCGCGTCGAGCCGGACCCTGCGCCGCGCCGGCGCCTGGTGGCGAGCCTGGAGCTCGCGCTGGCGATGACGCTCTCGTGGGTGGCGCGGTGAGGGCGTGGGAGCGAGTGTGTCGCGAGCCGCGGCTCCCGGTGCTCGTGTTCATCGTCTTCGCTGCGCCCGCGCTGCTCGGGCTCCTGCCCTTCGACCGCGCACTCGCCCCGTGGCTGGACCTCGCGCCGGTGGCTCGCGGCATCGCTGCGTCGACGCTGGACGACACACTCGTCAGCGAGCTGTTCGAGAGGGGTCGTGGGCTCGCGGGGAGCGTCACAGGCGGGCTCCTGGTGGCGCTCCTCGTGGCGGGCCCGGCGATGTGGCTCGTGGAGGTCCTCGTCGCGCTGCGTGCGCTGGAGCTCCGTGTCCCCGCCGGCTGGGCCTGCGCGCGTGGCCTCGGTCTTTCGCTGGTCGCGCTCCCGCTCCGCGCGCTGCCCGCCGTGATCGCGTCGACCCTCGTGTGGACCGCGCGCAACGCGCAGACGTTCACCACCGCGTGGCCGACGCTGCTCGGTGCGCTTTCGACCTACGCCGCCACGTCCGCCTTCATCACGGTGCTCGTCGACGTCGCGCGCGGCATCGCGCTGTCGGACGAGGCGCGCGGGCTCGCGTCTTGCCTCGGCATGGCAGCCCGCAAGGTACCGCTCGGCCTCGTGGCGCTCGAGCTCGCTTCGATGGGCGCGTGTGTAGCCGTCGTCGTGTACACGCGGCCGCTCGGCGTCTTCCACGGGGTCATGCTGCTGCTCGGCCTCGGCGCGCTCACTTTGCGGGCCTTCGCGGTGACCGCGATCGTCGCGGCTGCGGCGACTACAGGTGCAGGGTCTCGAAGTGCGTGAGGTCGCAGAACGCGGCGTAGCGCGCCTCGATCTCCGACATGGTGACCGTGCGCAGGCGGTCGTGCGCCACGCCCTCGACGCAGAACGACGCCATCACGGAGCCGTGAAACATGGCGCGACGGATCGCGCCCGGATCGAACGAGCCCGTGCGCGCGAGCGAGCCCATGAAGCCGCCCGCGAACGTATCTCCGGCGCCGGTGGGATCGACGACTTGCTCGAGCGGATAGGCCGGCGCAGCGAAGACGCCCTGCTTGCCCTCGTGCTCGTAAAAGAGCAGCGCGCCCGCGTCACCGCGCTTGACGATGACCGTGCTCGGTCCCAGCGCGTGGATCGCGCGCGCGGCCTTCGGCAGGTTGTGCTCGCCGGACAGCTGTCGCGCTTCCTCGTCGTTGAGGATGAGCGTGTCGATGCGCTTGCAGACCTTCTTGACGGCGGCGAGCTCGCCCTCGATCCAGAAGTTCATCGTGTCCATGGCGACGAGCTTGGGCTTCTCGACCTGATCGAGGACCTCGAGCTGGAGCGCCGGGTGGATGTTGCCGAGGAAGAGCATCTCGGCCTTGCGGTACGACGCAGGCAGCTCCGGCTTGAAGTCGGCGAACACGTTGAGCTGGGTGTCGAGCGTCGTGCGGCTCTGGAGATCTGCGGAGTACCGACCGCTCCAGCGAAACGTCTTGCCCTTGGCGGACGACAGGCCCGTGACGTCGACACCACGCCCGCTGATGTACGCCTCGTGCTCGGCCGGGAAGTCGTCGCCGACGACGGCGACCAGGCTCACCTTCGCGAAGTGAGCAGCCGAGATGGCGAAGAAAGAGGCCGAGCCACCCAGCGTATCCGGGTAGACCTTGCCGCCGAGCTCCAGCGTATCGAGCGCGACCGAACCGACGACGACGACTCCGAGTGACATGCGTTCTCCTCAGTCCAGATACTTGCCGAAGAGTGGCGCGAGCCGCTTCTTCGTGTCCGCGGGCATCGCCTCGCGGGAGGTCATGATGGCGTTGCGTGCTGCGTCCGCGTAGCGCGACTTTGCGCCCGAGGGGATGAGCTCCACGGTCTTCTTCACGATGTTCTTCGCGAGGGCGACGTTTTTCTGCAGGAGCGCGATGACCGCCTCGACCGAGACGTCGTCCTCCGTCTCGTTCCAGCAGTCGTAGTCGGTGGCGAGCGCGATCGTCGCGTAGCTCATCTCCGCCTCCCGGGCGAGCTTGGCTTCCGGCAGGTTGGTCATGCCGATGACGTCGACATTCCAAGAACGGTAGAGCTTCGACTCCGCGCGAGTCGAGAACATCGGCCCCTCGATGACGACGTAGGTGCCGCCACGGTGCACGCGCGCGCCCACGGCCACCGCCGCCTCGTAGGTCCAACCCGCGAGGTCGGCGCAGACGGGATCGGCGAACGGCACGTGGCCCGCGATGCCGTCACCGAAGAACGAGGCCTCGCGAGCCTTCGTGCGGTCGATGAACTGGTCGACGATGACGATGTCGCCGGGGTGGATCTCCTCCTTCATCGATCCGACGGCGGAGACCGACAGCAGCCACGTCACGCCCATCTGCTTCATGCCACACACGTTCGCGCGGAAGTTGATCTCGTGCGGCAGGATGCGGTGGCCTCGGCCGTGCCGCGGCAGGAACACCAGCTTGGTGTCACCCAGGTAGCCGACTAGGAACTCGTCCGATGGCTCACCGAACGGCGTCTCGACGCGGACACGCTCGATCCGGGTGAGGCCTTCCATCTCGTAGAGGCCGCTGCCTCCCAGGATGCCGACGACGTTGCTCATGCCGGCCTCCCGTATCACGCGGCCGACGAACGGGTCAAACGAGCCGTGGTAGCGTGCCTGTGGACATGAGTGACGGTCCCGACGAGCTGCCGGACGAGATCGCCGAGTCGCTGCGTGCGGCCGGGCGGCTGGTCGAGGCTGCAGCGGCGTACCGGCGGCGCGGCGATCTCGTGGCGGCCGAGAAGCTTTATGCCGACCTCCGGGAGTTCGGGCATGCGGCGGATGTCGCACGAGAGCGCGGGGACCGCCCGGCCGAGCTCGCGCACCTGCTCTCCGCCAACGACCCGGTGCGCGCCGCCCAGGTCGCCGCCGATATCGAGCGCGGCAGCGACTCCGAGGTCCGGCGCGCAGCCGAGGCGTTCGAGCGGCACCGACGCTACGCGGAGGCCGGCGCGCTGCGCGAGCGCCTCGGCGAGCTGCAGACGGCTCGCGAGCTCTACAGGAGGGGCCAGTCCCTGCTCGACGTCGCGCGGCTCGAGCGTGGGCTCGGGCGCGTGCGCGAGGCAGGGCTCGCGTACGAGCAGCTCATCGCGCACGATCCCGACGGGCCCCATGCGCACCTCGCCCGCGTGCAGCTCGGTAGGCTGCTCTTGGCGCTCGGGCGCCCCGAGGAGGCCGCGCGCCACCTGCAGGCGGCCCGACGTCGCGCCCCCGACGACGCGTCCGTGCTCGAGGAGCTGATCGTTGCCGTCGATCGCCTGGGCTGGCAGGCCGCCGCCGACGAGCTCCACGCGCAGCTCGCCGAGCTCGTCCCTGCGACGCCGAGCCGCGCCACGCTCGTCGAGCTGCACCGCCCCGCGCCGGTCGACGGCCCGATGCGCCTCGCCGGGCGCTACGAGGTGGAGCGCCTGCTCGGAGCAAGCGCGTCGGGTCGCGTGTTTCTCGCGCGCGACACACTGAGCGGTCGCACGGTGGCCGTGAAGTCGCTTGCCGCGCCGAACGGGCCCCGCGCGCGGGAGAGCTGGGCGCGCTACTA
>JAYTLP010000209.1:0-8769 GCA_043729375.1 Myxococcales bacterium | reverse complement strand
CGTTGCCGCGGCGGCCGCATGACACGCTACGACGAGGAGCCACAAGGCCTGACCCTTCCGAGGTGCAGCATACCGCCGGACGGACGGCCACGGCCAGGGTTCGCCCACGCCCGCGACGTGTTGAGCCCCGTCGTGCAAGCGTGGTAGCAACCTCGCCATGCCCGTCGAACAGTCCCAGCTCATGGAGAAGCTCGTGTCGCTCACCAAGCGTCGCGGCTTCATCTTTCAGTCGTCCGAGCTCTACGGCGGCGTGAATGGCGCGTGGGACTACGGTCCGCTCGGCGTGGAGCTCAAGCGCAACGTGAAGGACGCCTGGTGGAACGCGATGGTGCGCGCGCGCGAGGACGTCGTCGGCCTCGACTCGTCGATCCTCATGCATCCGATGGTATGGAAGGCGTCGGGCCACGTCTCCAACTTCGCCGACCCGATGGTCGACTGCCGCACCTGCAAGAAGCGCTTCCGCTGCGACGAGATCGCGCCTGCCTACGAGGACGACGGTCTCCTTCCGGAGAAGGTCGGCAACCCGCACTGCCCCGAGGCGAAGAAGCCGGGGACGGTCGGCAAGTCGTGCGACCTCACGCCTGCGCGCAAGTTCAACCTGATGTTCGAGACGCACCTCGGGCCCGTCGTCGAGTCGTCGTCGAAGGCGTTCTTGCGGCCCGAGACCGCGCAGGGGATCTTCGCGAACTTCGCCAACGTCACGTCGTCGACGCGGGTGAAGGTGCCCTTCGGCATCGCGCAGATCGGGAAGAGCTTCCGCAACGAGATCAACCCCCGCAACTTCACGTTCCGCTCGCGGGAGTTCGAGCAGATGGAGCTCGAATTCTTCTGCAAGCCCGGCTCCGACGACGAGTGGTTCGAGTACTGGATCGGCGAGCGCCGCCGCTGGTACCTGGAGCTCGGCATGTCGCAGGACAAGCTGCGCTTCCGGGCACACGCGAAGGAGAAGCTCTCGCACTACGCGAAGAGCACCACCGACGTGGAGTACCTCTTCCCGTTCGGCTGGGGCGAGCTCGAGGGCATCGCCAACCGCACCGACTACGATCTCCGCCAGCACCAGATCGGCATGCGCTCCGTCGGCAAGTGGGACGGCGGCGACCTGCAGGACTTCCAGCTCCAGCCCGAGGATGCCGAGTACGGGAAGGGCAAGCTGTCCTACTTCGACGACGAGGCGAAGGAGCGCTACATCCCCTTCGTCATCGAGCCTTCTGCCGGCGCGGATCGCGCAACACTCGCGTTCCTCTGCGACGCGTACGACGAGGACGACGTCGGTGGCGAGGTGCGGGTCGTGCTGCGCCTCCATCCGAGGCTCGCACCCGTGAAGGCGGCGATACTCCCGCTCGTGAACAAGGAGGGGATGCCCGAGCGCGGTCGCAAGCTCTACGAGGACCTGAAGAAGAAGTTCCAGGTCACGTACGACACGTCCGCCGCCATCGGCAAGCGCTACCGCCGCAACGACGAGATCGGTACTCCCTTCTGCTTCACCATCGACGGCGACACACTCATCGACGGCACCGTAACGCTGCGCGAGCGCGACTCCATGAAGCAGGAGCGCATCGCGGAGGACAAAGTCGCCGGCTTCCTCGCCGAGAAGCTGCTCTAGCCCGTGCGATTCTGCGTCTACTGCGCCTCGTCGCGCGGGATCGATCAACGATATGTGGACACCGCCCGCGATGTCGGGACGCAGCTTGCAGCGCGCGGCATCGGGCTCGTGTACGGAGGCGCCAAGGTCGGCCTCATGGGCACTTGCGCCGACGCTGCGCTGGCAGCCGGCGGCGAGGTTGTGGGCGTCATCCCGGCAGGCCTCGAGACGCGCGAGGTGGCGCACCGGGGCCTCAGCGCGCTGCACGTCACCGGAAGCATGCACGAGCGGAAGCAGAAGATGCACGACCTCTCCGACGGCTTCCTCACGCTGCCGGGTGGCTTCGGCACGATGGACGAGCTTTTCGAGACGCTCACGTGGGGGCTGCTCGGCATCCACCACAAGCCCATCGTCCTGCTCGACGTGGCGGGCTATTATCGTCACCTCGTGTCGTTCATGAACGAGCAGCTCCGGTCCGGTTTGCTGCAGCCGACGCACCACGCGCTCCTCCGCGTCACGGATACCGTGGAGGCCGCGCTCGATGATCTCGTGGCGCGCCAGCCGTCGCCTGCCCCGGCCTCGATTTCCGACGTCGCGCCGTAACCGCACGCCACATGGCGAGGACGTTCGTCACGGGTGGCACGGGCCACATCGGCGCGAACCTCGTACGTGCGCTGGTGGCCCGCGGCGAGGAGGTCAAGGCGCTCGTGCGCTCGCCCGGCGATCGTGCGCTCGCGGGCCTCGACGTCGAGGAGGTGCGCGCAGACCTCCGTGACGTCGACGGGCTCCGGCGCGCGATGGCCGGCTGCGATCGCGTCTACCACCTGGCCGCGCTGGTCTCGCTGCGGCCGGGCGCGCGCCGGGAGATGTTCGACGTCAACGTGCTGGGCACGAAGCACGTGATGGCGGCGTGCCTGGCCGCGGGTGTCGCGCGCGTCGTCCACTGCTCGACTTTCGGCGCGGTCGGCCGATCCGAGGACGGTGGGCCGAGCGACGAGACATGCGCGGTCAATCCCTTCGACACGGCGCTCGACTACGATCTGTCGAAGGTGCACGCCGAGCTCGAGGTGCACCGCGCGTGTGCAGCCGGGCTGGACGCGGTCATCGTGAACCCCACCGGCGTCGTCGGGCCATGGGACTGGAAGCCTTCATCGGTGGGACAGACGATCGTCGACTTCGCGCGCCGTCGCATCCCTGCCTATGTCTCCGGCGCAGTCGATCTGGTTGCGATGCGCGACGTGGTCGAAGGCCTCCGGCTTGCGGCAGAGCGGGGGAAGACCGGGCAACGTTACATCTTGTCGACCGAGCGCATCACCATCGACGCGCTGCTGGACGAGCTGGCGCGGCTAACCGGTGCGCCGCGCCCCCGCGTGCGGCTCTCACCGCGTTTGATGGTGCCGGTCGCGCACCTGTCGAGCCTCGTGATGCGCACCTTCTTCCCGCGCATGCCACCCCGCTTCACACCGGGCACCATCGCGCTCCTCGGCGACGGACGCTGCGCCACCACGCAGAAAGCGCAGCGCGAGCTCGGCTACTGCCCGACGTCCGTGTTTGCTGCACTGCGCGAGCAGTACGACTGGTTTCGCGCGCGGGACATCATCAGATAGAGCAGCGCGAAGATGAGCAGCGCGCCAGGCTCGGAATGCCCTTTCGTTGCGCTGCAGCCGGCGCCTCCGCCGATCCGATAGGACGTGGGCGGTGCGTACGGCCGGACATGCACCGTGACGGTGGCGAGCGACGTCACGGTGCCATCGGTGACGGCGTAGGAAAAGGCGTCTTCCCCCACGTAGTTCGGCGTGGGCTCGTACTGGACGAGCCCATCCAACACGGTCGCCACACCGTGACCAGGCGATGAGACGCTCGCGACCGAGAGCATCTGCCCGGGCTGCCCGACGTGATCGTTCGCGAGCACGTCGAGCTGTGTCGGTACGTTTGCGTTCACCGTGAAGTCGTCGAGCGTCGCGATCGGCGGATCGTCGATCGGCGTGATCGTCACCGTGAGCGTGGCGTCCGCGGTGCCTGCCGCGCCGGCGCCGTTGTGCCCGAGGTCGTCAGCGTGCAAGGTCAGCGTGGCTGCGCCGTCGAAGGCGGGGTAGGGCACGAGCGTTGCCCCTTGCAAAGCGAGCTGCAGCGTGGCGACGGGAGCGCGCACACGAAGCACGGGATCGAGCACACCGTCTCCTTCGAGGAAGGTGAGGCCGGTCGTGGTCGCCAGCGTGAGCACACAGTTCTGCGCGGTGACGTCGAGCTCGATCGGGTCGGTAGCTGCGTCGGGGTCGTCGAGCATGATGGACGAGCCGAGGGAGAGGGCCGTGTCCTCGGGCGTGGTGAGGCCAGGATCGACCGTCAGCGTCGGCGGCTGGTTCGGGACGGCGGGATCGATGACGCTGGTGCCGACGGAGATCGTGTTGTTCGCGACGTCGGTGTCGCTCTGCGCTGCCGTGACCGTGAACGAGGCGTCGATGCCACCGACAGTCGGTGGGGCCGTGACCGTCATCGTGAGAGCGGGTGCGGACCCCGTCGGCACGCTGTCGGTGAGCGCGCACGCCACGGAGGTTCCCGTGGCAGTGCACGTCCAGCCCGAGCCGGCAGCAGAGACGAACGTCGTGTTCGGCGACAGCGTGGCAACGAGCTGGACGCTCGTCGCAGTCGTCGGTCCCGCGTTCGCGACCGCCACCGTGTACACGAGCGGCATCCCGAGAAAGACCGGATCGGGGGCATCCGTGGCGCTCACGTGGAGATCGTCGTTTCCCGGCGGTGGGACGCTGACGGTGGTCTGGGCCATGGCCGTATTGTTCCCCACGAGCGGGTCCGTGGCCGTGGCCTTGACCGTGGCCGTGTTGGCAACGGTCGTGGGGCTCGTGGGTGCGGAGAGCGAGATGCTGATCGTGCTGGAAGCAGCCGCTGCGAGGGTCGGGCGGGTGCAGACGATGGTGCTGCCCGGCGTGTCGAGGGCGCACGTCCAGCCGGTCCCGGTCGCGCTGACGAAGGTCGTCCCCGCCGGCAGCGGGTCGTCGACCTCGATGGTGTGCGCACTCACGTTCGACGGGTTCTGCACGGTGAGCGTGTAGGAGAGCACACCACCGGTCGTGACTGGATCGAACAGATCGGCCTTCGCGATCGAGAGGTTGACGGGCGTGATCGTGGTGGAGCCGCTCGCCGTATCGTTCGACGAGTTGCTGTCCGTGACCCCCGAGCTCGTCAGGCTGACGGTGCCGCTGTTCGCGAGGCTGGTGGCCGTGGAGAGCGGCGGCGCGGTGACGGTGAGGACGACGGAGGTCGAGCCTCCCGACGTCAGCGTGCCATGAGAGCACGTGATCGCGGTGGTGCCGGAGCAGTTGAAGCCACCGCCGGCGGCGCTCACGAACGTGACACCGTTCGGCAGCGTGTCGACGATCTGCAGCGATGCCGCCGATGAGGGACCGGCGTTCGCGACCGCGAAGGTGTAGGTGAACGTCTCGTTGGAGGCCGTGGCGATGGGCGCGCCGAACGTGATCGACAGGTCGGCCTCGGGCAGCTTGATGGTGGTGTCGGCCGTCGCGCCGTTGTTGGTGGCGTTCGGATCTTGTCTCGAGCCGACCTGCGCCGACGCGGTGACCGTGCCCGCGCCAGAAGGTGCAGTGACCGCGAACTTGATTGTCGATGTCGATGCAGCCAGCGCTACGGGCCGCGTGCAGGTGAGCACCTGGCCGACGAGCGAGCACGTCCAGCCGAGCGCCGTGACGGCACCCCCGACGACCCCAGTCGGCAAGTTCAGCGTCGCGACGAGGTCATACGCGGCGTTCGGCCCGTTGCTGGTGACGGTGGCGGTGTAGCTGTAGGCGCCGCCTGCCTGCACCGGATCAGCGGAGCTCGTCAGCGTGATGGTGACGTCGGCCGGGAGGCACGCGATGGGAGACGCGCTCGCAGCGACGTTGTTCGAGAGGACGCCCCTGTCGCCGGCGCTCCCGCCGTTCGAAGGGAACTCGACGAGCGCGGGGGCGGTCGTGGTGCCGCCGAGGCCGCCCTTGACGTTGGTGGTGCCGACCGCGAGCGAGGCGCCGAGCGCGATCACGCCGCCGGCGCCGCCGCCGCCCGGGCCCGTCGAGGGCGCGCTGCCGGTCGGGAAGACGCCCGTCGTCATGACCTTGCCACCGGCACCCCCGTGCGCCGCAACAGTGAGCATGCTCGTGCTCGTGATACTGCGCAGGACGACGACGCCGCCGCCGCCACCGCCGCCGCCGCCGTTCCCGGAGAAGGCGGCGCCGAGGCCGTTGCCCACGAGCTGGCCGTCGAGCCCGTCGCTGCCGTTGGCGAGCACCGCGCCCGCCCCCGCGATCGAGCCGGCCATGAGGAACACCACCCCACCGCCGGCGCCAGCGCTGCTCGCAGCAACGCTACCGTCGAGCTGCGCTGCGCCGCCGCCGCCGCCCATGAAGAGACGACCGCCGAAGGAGAGACCGCGGCCTCCGAGGCCTCCGCGCTGCTGGCGCGCGTCACCGCCCCAGCTCGCATCGCCAGGCGCCACCTGCGTGGCGTCCTCGTCGAACGAGGAGGAGGTGTAGCCACCGCGGCCGCCGCCGGGGCCGCCACTCTGCGAGAAGCCCGGGTCGAGCGCCCATGCGTTGCCGCCCGTGACCGATGCGAGCATCGTGCCCTGACCGCTGTACGGGTTGCCGGCGGTCGTGGCGTTCGAGCCCCCGCCGCCGCCGCCGAGGTGGCCATCGCCGCCGCCGCCGCCGTTGGCGGGCGCGCCGCGACCGTACCGGCCGTTCAGGCTGGCGTAGTCGACGGCAGAGCCAGCGATGCCCTCGCCCTTCTCGCCGGCCACGAGCGCCGCGCTGCGATAGGTGGTGACTCCGTCGCCGGGGCTCACGGTGCCACTCGAGGGCGCGCCTGGACGGAACCCGAGGCCGCTGCCGTCGATGGTGCCTGCGACATCCGCGCCGCTCTCCACGTGCACCACGACGAAGCCGCCGATGGTGCCGTCCCAAGGAAGGCCGGTGAGCGTGGCACCGGCCGGGACGCTCAGCGTCCTGTACTGCGGGACGCGCACGACCTGCGGATGCGCTGCGAGTGGGTAGGCGCTGGCGAGGCCGGTGGGGCCGCAGCTCAGGTCGAGGCCGAGCACGTTGCCCGCGATGCTCCCGACGAGCCACAGCTCGCTGGCGCCCGCGGCGCCGAGCGCGCTGACCGTGCCGTAGGCCGGGGAGTCGGTCGTGTCGATGCTCGCGCCCTGCGCGCCGACGACAAGGATCATGTCGCCGACCGCAAAGCCGGTCGCGCTGGAGACCGTGAGCGAGGTATCGCCCGCAGCTGCGCCCGCGGCGAGCGCGGTGTAGCGGTTCACGACCTCGGTGCCCGCGATGATCCTGTCACCGTCCTGGCCGGTCAGCGCGGCGCGCGCCACGCCGCCGGGGGCGATCTCCGTGGGGCTGGCCGGGCTGCTGCAGGCGGAGCCCCAGGCGGTACTCCATGCGGCAATGACGAGTACGAGCCACGGCGAGCGCATCGGCGGATCATAGCAGAGGGCCCGCACCGCCGGGCCTGCTACGCTCAGCGCATGGACGCACGCCTCATCGCGGTGGCCATCCCGGTCTTCTTCGCGCTGATCGCCGCCGAGCGGATTGCGCTCCGTGCGTGGAGCGACCCCGTGTACCGGCTGCACGATGCAATCGCCGACCTGTCGTGCGGCATCGGCCAGCAGACGTTCCAGGTTTTTCTCTACGTCGTGGAGCTGGGCGTGTACTCGTGGCTGTTCACGCGCTTCCACCTCCGCACCGCATCGCCGCTATCGCCGCTCGCGTGGGTCGCGCTCTGGTTCGGCGTCGACCTGGCCTACTACTGGTTTCACCGGGCGAGCCATCGCATCAACTTCCTGTGGGCCGTGCACGGCGTGCATCATCAGAGCGAGGAGTACAACCTCGCCGTCGCGCTCCGTCAGGGCTGGTTGGAGCCGCTGGCCATCGCGCCATTCCACTGGCCGCTCGCACTGCTCGGCTTTCCCCCGTCGATGTTCTTCACCGTGTTCACGCTGCACACGCTCTGGCAGTTCTGGCCACACACGCGCGGCATCGGTCGTCTTCGCGTGCTCGATGGTCTGCTCAACACCCCCGCCAACCATCGCTGTCATCACGCGATCAACCCGCCGTACATCGACAAGAACTACGGCGGCTTTCTCATCCTGTGGGACCGCCTGTTCGGCACGTGGGTGCGCGAGTCCGAGGCGCCTGTTTTCGGAACCGTCAAGCCGCTGAGCAGCTGGAATCCGCTGTGGGCAAACCTGTCGTACTGGACGGAGATCGCCGCCATTGCGCGGGCCTCCCCGCGGATCATCGACAAGCTCCAGGCGCTCGTGCGCCCGCCGGAGTGGAGGCCCGCAGCAATGGGCGGCCCCATCTCGATCCCCGAGGTCACGCGCGATGGGCAGCGACGGTACGAGGTGCGCACGAGCCGCGCCATCGACATCTACACGACAGTGGCGTTTGCCCTCGTCGCGCTCGCCGTGCCGGTGCTCACGCAGGCCCCCGCGGGGACGTCGTGGGTCGCGCGCATCATTGCAGCCGTCTTCGTCATCGCATCGATCGTGACGGTCGCGGGGCTCGTGGAGGGCAAGCCGTGGGCGAGGCCACTCGAGGTCGTGCGGCTCGTCGCGCTACCCGGCGTTGCGTGGATCTTCGGCGGCTCGTCCGTGGTGGCGGCGATCGCAGGCGGCGTGGCTGCTGCGCAGCTCGCAGCGTTCGCGGTGGTGAGTCCGCGTGACGGAAACGAAGCCGAGAAGCGCCAGGACGCCAGCACGCCAGGATAAAAACTCTCACCTCGCGTTCCGGCGGCTCAGCGACGGCGTCGGTTCAGCAAACGGCGTCTTAGCGAACAGGTACTCACCAGCCGCAGGTCTGACCCTTGTTCTCCTCCGCGAGCCACGCGGAGAGCGGCTTGAAGTAGTCGAGGATGGCCGTCGCGTCCATCTCCTTGCTCCCCGTCATCACCGCGAGCGCCTCGGGCCACGGCTTGCTCGCGCCCAGCGCCAGCATCGCCCGCAGCTTGTCGCCTGCGACCTTGTTGCCGTAGATGGAGCACTCTTGGAGCGGGCCGTCGAAGCCCGCGGCCTGACACATCGCGCGGTGGAACTGGAACTGCAGGACGCGTGCGAGGAAGTAGCGCGCGTACGGCGTGTTGGCCGGGACGTGGTACTTCGCCCCGGGATC
>JAYTLP010000208.1:0-3353 GCA_043729375.1 Myxococcales bacterium | reverse complement strand
CGGGGATGCCCGCGTCCCTCCCGCGCTCGATCGAGCTCCTCCACGCGGGCTCGCTGATCGTCGACGATGTCCAGGACGGCAGCGACCACCGCCGTGGGGCTCCCTCGCTCCACAAGCTGGTCGGCGAACCGCTCGCCATCAACACGGGCTCGTGGATGTATTTCTGGGCCCTCGCGGAGCTGTCGAGACTCGGCATCGCGGGCGCGCTCGAACGCGCGGTCGCGATCCTGGTCCGCGCGCATCAGGGCCAGGCGCTCGACCTGTCGACGCGCATCACCGAGCTCGAGATGCGCGAGGCCCCCGGCGTCGTCGCCGCGACCACGCGGCTCAAGACGGGTGCGCTGTGCCGGCTCGCGATGGAGCTCGGTGCCATGGCCGCCGGCGCTCCGCCTCGCGTGGTCGTGGCGATCGGCGCGCTCGGGGAGTCGGCCGGGATGGCGCTGCAGATGCTCGACGACCTCGGCTGCATCGTCGCATCGGAGCGTCGCGGCAAGGCGTGCGAGGACCTGCTCGCGTGCCGGCCGACCTGGCCGTGGGCGTGGCTCGCGGCCTCCGGGGATGCCGTGGCGTGGTCGGCGCTGTGTAGCCAGATGCGTGCGCTCGCCGCGGCCGGGGATCGCAGCGCGGCCACCGTCCACGCGTGCGCGCTCGCAGCGACGCTCGCGGAGCGCGTCGAAGCTCTGGGGCGCGAGAGCATCCGAACGACGATCGCGAACGCGATCGCCGCGGCGAAGGGAGTCTTGCCCGCAGCGCCTCTCGCCGAGCTCGCTGCCGATCTGCGCGCCATGGAGTCTCGATATGGGTAAGCAACTACGCGCCGCGGTGATCGGTTCCGGCTTCGGTGGCCTCGCCGCAGCGATTCGGCTCGCGACCGCCGGTGTGGCGGTGACGTTGTACGAGGCCCGCGACCTGCCAGGCGGGCGGGCGTACGTGTACCGCGAGGGCGGTTACACGTTCGACGGTGGCCCGACGGTGATCACGGCGCCGCACTGCATCGACGAGCTGTTCAGCGAGGCCGGGAAACGCCGCGAGGATTACGTCGAGTTCCTTCCGGTCGCGCCGTTCTATCGGCTCGTGTGGCCCGACGGCGTCCAGTTCGACTACGACGGCGATCGCGACCACATGGTCGAGCAGATCCGCGCCCTCCGCCCCGACGACGTGGCGGGCTACGAAGCATTCGCGATCTACGCCGGCAAGGTGTTCGACGCCGGGTACACCGAGCTCGCCGCGACGCCGTTCCTGAACTTCCGCGACATGCTACGCGTCGCGCCGCAGCTCGCGATGCTGCGCGCGGATCGCAGCGTCTACAAGACGGTGTCGAAGTACGTGAAGGACGAGCACGTTCGCGAGGCACTGTCGTTTCACTCGCTGCTCGTGGGCGGCAATCCGTTCGAGACGTCGTCGATCTACACGCTCATCCATCACCTCGAGCGCAACTGGGGAGTGTGGTTCCCGCGTGGCGGCACCGGCGCGCTGGTGCAGGCGATGTGCAAGCTGTTCGGCGAGCTCGGCGGAACGTTGAAGCTCTCCACTCCGGTCCGGCACGTCGCGGTGACCGGTTCGCGGCACGTGGTCACCACGGATGCGGGGGACGAAACATTCGATCTCGTGGTCTCGAACGCGGACCTCCACCACACGTACAGCTCGCTGTATGCCGGCGCGAACGGCGCGGCGAAGACCACGCGCAAGCTCGAGCGGATGAACTGGTCGATGTCGCTGTACGTCCTCTACTTCGGGACGGACATCGACTACGCGGACCAGATCGCTCACCACACGGTCGTGTTCGGCCAGCGGTACCGCGCACTGCTGGACGAGATCTTCCACGGCCACGTGCTGCCGGACGATTTTGCGCTGTACCTCCACGCCCCGCACGTGACCGACCCATCGCTCGCGCCGCCGGGTGGGGGAAGCTTCTACGTGCTCTCGCCGGTGCCGCACCTGGGCAACGCGCCGATCGACTGGGCGACCGTGGGCCCGAAGTACGGGGATCGCATCCTCGAGGCGCTCGAGAAGCTGCTCCCCGACCTGCGCAAGCACGTGGTGGTGCGGCGCGAGCTGAACCCCGAAGGGTTCCAGTCCGAGCTCGCGGCGTTCCAGGGCTCGGCCTTCTCCGTCGCCCCCCAGCTCACGCAGAGCGCGTACTTCCGGCCGCACAACCGGGATCCGCGCATCCCCGGGCTCTACATCGTCGGTGCCGGCACGCACCCGGGCGCCGGGGTTCCCGGGGTGATCAACGGGGCGAAGGCGACGTACTCGTGCATCGCGAAGGACTTCGGGCTACCCGCGGAGCCGCGCGCGTGAGCGTCATCGGAACACCGCGCGGCACCCTGCGGCCGGTCGCCCCCGTGAGCGGCGAGCCAGCCGCCGTGGCGCGCGCGACCATCGCGATGCACTCGAAGAGCTTCGCGCTCGCGAGCCGCCTCTTGCCCTCGCGGGTCCGGGACCAGACCGCCGTCGTCTACACCTACTGTCGCCGCGCCGACGATGCGATCGACGGCTCGTGGGATGGGTCGAGCGCGGGCTCGGGTGCCGCGCGGGCGCACCCACGGGTCGCGCTCGCGACGCTGCGCGGCGAGCTCGACGCCATCTACGGCGGGACGCCCCGAGACGCCGTGCTCGCGGCGTTTCAGACCATCGCGTCCGAGCGCGCCATCCCGCGCGAGTATCCCGCCGCGCTTCTGGCGGGAATGGCGATGGACGTCGAGGACACGCGCTACACGAGCCTCGCCCAGCTCGGGACGTACTGCTACCGCGTTGCCGGCGTCGTCGGTCTCATGATGTGTCACGTGTTCGGCGTGCGCGACGATGCCGCGCTGCTACCCGCAGCGCGGCTCGGGCTCGCCATGCAGCTCACGAACATCTGCCGCGACGTCGTGGAGGACTGGAGGCTCGGCCGGCTCTACATTCCCGACGAGGTGCTCGCGGCCCACGGCGCGGGCGGGCTCGCGTCCGACCTCGAACGGTCGCGCGCGATTCCAAGCTCCGCGCGCGCCCCGCTCGCTGCCAGTGTGCGGGAGCTGCTCGACCTTGCCGACCAAAATTACAGGGCCGCAGACGTCGGCATTCCCGCGCTGCCATGGCGTGCGGCGTTCGCCGTTCGAGCCGCACGCAAGGTGTACTCCGCGATCGGCAGCGAGATCCGCGCGCACGATTGCGATGTCACGGCGGGTCGCGCGGTGGTGCCCACCTCCACGAAGTTGGCGCTCGTCGTGGCTGCTGGCGCCCGCACGCTCGTCGCGTGGCCGGGGCGGATGTTTGCCGCACGGGTCCACGTGCCCGCGCGGGTCCTGCACTCGCATGAAGTCTGTCTGGGGCAAGCGAGCTGACATGAACGATCCCGCTCACGCGACCGC
>JAYTLP010000207.1:0-15964 GCA_043729375.1 Myxococcales bacterium | reverse complement strand
ACTACCCCGATTCAGTCGTCCGGGCATGACGCGGCAGCTCTGCCCCTGCAGCGGACATTAAGGGGTCGCGCGGATCGCGCTTGGGTGCCTCCGCCCGTGACACAGAGAGAGGATGTGCGGAGATGATGCACGCCGGAACGTGATTGGGTCCTTATCCGCTGTGGCGAGCGCATTGTTGTTTAGCAACGACGCCAGGCGCGACTTCACGCTTCCTCAGTTGACCTCGGAGGTGCCTCGGCCAAGGAGACCGATCAAGCCGGTCTCCATCCAGCCCATGCCGCTGCCCCACCCAAGCGCCCGATCGCCTGCACCGCCTCCAACGACAAGTACTGCCGCGTCTGCGCACGCGAGGTTCGCGTGTCCAGCTTCACCAAAGCGGTGATCCCCGCCTCGAGGAGCTCAACGCATTCGGCAATCCGGGAGACCTCGATCTCGACCCACCTTGCACGCGGAGCGAGGCGGCGCAGCCGGTCATACGGTAGCGAGCGCACGGTTGCTCCCGCCTCGCGCAGCGCCGCGAGCGCCTCGGCGTTCAGTCCCTCGACTCCCACCGTCAACACGCCGTCGTACAGCGTCAGTACCTCGGGCGCGCCAAGGTTGAGGCGAAGGCATTTTCGTCGCTGGTTGAGCGTCCAGTGCGGGGACGTCGATGCATTCGGGATTGCGTCGAGCGTCGCTACGTAGAGACGCAGCACGGCTTTCAGCGCTTCAGGACTACCCGTGAACGCGCGGAGCTGCGCCTCCACGCTTCCACCTCGACTCGAGACGGTGCCTTCATCGGCATCCGCATCACTTTCGAGCTCGGGATCTTCGTTCGGGGGAAGTAGCTCACCCCTCGCGTCCAAGCGAATGCCGAGATCGGTGATCTGCGTGGAGTCCAGGCCGCCGGTCTCCTTCTGGCTTTCGAGCCACGCGAGCAGATCCTCCTGCCGTGGCTGACCGAAAGTAAGTCTGTAAACCGCGAGGCTGCGCTTCAAGCGACGGAGCTGTTCATGCTCACGGCTGAGCGGCAACATCGGCACGCGGCGCTCGACCTTCGCGCCGCCCTCCGTTTCGAATAGCCAGTACGGCCAGAGATCGTTTTTCCCTGCAGGTCGCGCCTTCTTTGCGAGCTCGAACATCCGCTCCCACGGATCGCCGTCGTCCCAGAGGTGAGCGAGTACTTGAAGGCCGTAGGCCCGCGCGACGTTTCGCCGGATTGCATGCCCTTTGTAGCGGTGAACGCGGCCCTCACGCTGTTCGATATCGACCGGGTTCGTCGGCAAGTTCCAGTGCACGACCGCATGGCAGTAGGGGTGGAAGTCGAGCCCTTCCTGGCCAACCGAGGTCGAGGCGAGCACAAACGGACGGAAGGGTGAGTTGAACGCGCGCCGTACGACGTCAGCACGTTTCACCGATTGGTCGGTCTCGTCCTTCACCGCGCCGAATCGGACCGCGAAACGCGACCGCAGCCGGATCTCGTCGATCTTGATGCGCTCGCCGTCGGCATGCACGTCGTAGGCGAGCAGCGCTGTTGTCCGCAGGGAGAGCGCTTGAGCGATTGCGTCGGCCACGCCGTCGACGCGTTTCTCGGGATCGCCCGTCGTGAGCCCCAGGTCGTCTCGAAGGTAGTGCGCGTACTCGTCTAGGACCGCTTGCAGGTCACCCTCGGCGCCGTACCGAAGAACCTCGCGCCAATAGACCTCCTGGTCGTCGCTGCGGCTTCGCAAGAGCGCCATGGTTTCGGGGACGTTGAAGAGCGTACGAAAGCCCTTCGCCACACGCGCCGCGCCACCGAGGATCGCGGGCTCATCGGGAGCGAGGTCACCGAGACGACGAAGCGCTCGTGCGGCGCAGACCGCTGGAGAACCGAGCGCGAGGTCGGCCATGACTTCCGCAAGATCTGCAGGGAACGCTCCGAGATCGAGCTCGCCATTCGCGGCCTTGCGAAGCTCGGCGACGTGCGCCTCGAAGCCCGTCTCGCCGTCCTCGCCGTCGCTCTCCTCGTCATCCCGATCGTAGACGGCCGCAAAGGCCGTTTTCAGCCAGCCGGCCACACCAGCATAGCGGGCGTCGAGCAGAACGGGCGCGGCCCAGTACCAACGTGTGTCTGGAGCTTCGCTCGGCTTGTGAGGCAGCCCGGCGAGCAGCCGCCCGACCTTGTGGCAGATGCGCTCGCGGAGGTTGGCGAGTGGAACGGGCTTTCCCTCTCCGAGCTCGAGCGCGAGTCGGAGCGGATCGCAGTGCTCCGCGAGGAGCACGCAGGGGTAGTGGAGCAAAAGCGCCGTCATGCCTGCTGGGCGCTTCTGATCGAGTCGGAACGTAAGCAGCGGGCGGCGCTCGTCGTCGTAACGGCGACCTGTTGTGTCTCCGATCATACGCCGCTCGGCCTCGTAAGAGAGGAGCCCGGCGATCGCGTCGGGCACCACGTTCCACGAGGAAAAGACGAGAGCCTTCGTTGCCTCTCCGGCCTCAGCCCACGCCCCCTCGGGAACGACATAGCGAAGAGAGGGCGGCATCCAGAGAAGCTTCCAAAGCCCGCGATCGAGCGTGTCCCGAGCAAGCGCGCGGAGCCGTCCGTTTGCGAATGGAACCTCGGCGTACGCGTCGACCGTCTCCTTGCGCAGCAAGCTGGATGCGTTCTTCTCCAGCAGCGCAGCGATGTCCTTTGCCTCCTTGCGTGGCGCGTCGCGCAGCAACGATGAGAGCTGGTAGTCGCGCATGAAGCTCAGGAGATAAGGCGCGCTTTTCCAGTACTCGACCGAGTCCCCGGCCTTGAGCACCGCCGAGACCTGTGCAGCAAGCAGCGCCTGCTGAACGTCCTCGCGACCCACGGTGACCTCGATCTTGGGCTCGATGACGAGCGCGTCGCGGTCGGCGGTGTTTGCGACCCGTTCCATTCGCGTCATCACCGAGCGGAGGATCTTCTCGGCTCGGTCGCGCGCCTCACGTGCACCTTCCATACCGCCTGCTCCACGCCCGCGAAGGCCTTGACGGAGCGCACGCAGAGCGTCGTCCAGCTCCTTCACCTTTGCCTCGTCACGAAGGAGGAAGCGGGTCGTCGCCAGGAAATCGCGGAAGTGGTCGTCGCTGTCCTCGGCGCCGGCGAGCGTCAACATCTTGTAGGGAGTGGCCGACAGGAGGAGGACGCGAACGTCCTTGTAGTCGAACAAGAGCTTCGCGAGCTCGGCGGTGTCGTCGTCGCCGTGCATGATGTCGGAGAAGCGCTGGAACTCGTCGAGGATGACGAGGTCAGGCTCGAGCGCGTCGATGCACGTGCGCGCGAGCAAGTGGCGAATGTCGCCGATGACCGCAAGCCGGAGATCGTTGTCTTCGCGCGCGACGTCGTCTTTATACCGTGCAAAGCGCTCAAGACATGCGTCGAGACGCTCGCAGAGCGCGGCGTCGCCCTTCATGGCCTCGAGGAAGCGCGTCGTGAGTGTCTCGTCGAGCTTGGCCGGCGCGTCGTCGAGCGCCCGCTTCCAGCCCTCCCGGCTCGCGGTGGCCTGTAAAAGATTCTTCAGCGCCGTGGTCGACTGGGCCCCCCACTGCGAAAGGAGCGAGTGGAGGATCACTCGCTCCTCCTTCGTGCCACCCCGGGACTTCACGTCGAGAGCGACGGCAGGCGTGAAGCTCACGAAGTTCACGCGATTCTTCGCCAGCTCGTGCACCCTCGCCGGCAAGAGAGTAAGGCGCGTCGCGAACGCGACCTCCTGGTCGGCCAGCACGTTGAGTCGCTGGATGTTCTGCTGCGCGATCGCCGCGTTCGAGCAAACATAGATGACGTCGACGCGTTCGACCCTGCTCTTCATGTGCGCGACCGCGCGCGCGACCACGCCCCGCGCGACCATGGTCTTGCCGAGGCCTACCTCATCGGCGACGAGGAATCGTGAGGTCGCGTCAGCGTCGAGGTAGAGGCGACGGAAGACATGGTCCACGGTCGTGCGCTGGAAGTCTTTGAGCTTCGCGAGCTCGTCGCCGACGCGGATCCGCGTCATGGGGACACCTCCTCGAAGAGGGCGAGTAGCTCTTGAAAGCCCTCAGGGACGAGCGCCGAGCCCCGCGTCGAAGTGCGGAGCGACGCCACTAGGGAAACGGCCTCGCGAAGGCGCGCGCGATCACTCGCGCAGGCTAGAACGAGGTGCTCCAGGAGACCGGAACCATCGGCTCCCTTGCCCGCGCTGCCGCCGAACCGGAAATGCTCCCCATCGCCCTTTCCCATCAGCGCCGCTCCTCCATCACCAAACAGCGCAAGCATCAATGCGAGGAACCGATCGCGATCGCCAATCACGGCGTGCAGAAGCTCGGCATCTCGCGCGGAAGGCATGTCCACGACCGGAAGGTTCCGAACGAAGCGACAGCTCTCGTCGCCGTCGCGAAGCTCGAAGGCTACGAGCCCGGTCAGGGCCGCGAGGTCTCCGGCGGGCAGGGGTACGGCGACACCTTCACGAAGCGGCGCGATGTTGACGGCCAAGGTCTGCGCCATCGAGACCGGCCAGGCGGTCGCGCTGACCTCTCCGGGAAGCGGCACCGCGGTCTCACTCTCGAGGACGACACGCCACAGGTCCCCCTCTTCAATCGCTCGAAGGCGCAAGGCGGCCGTGGAGAGAAACTCTTGCGCGGCGTCGAGCCGTTCCTTCGCTGCGGTCTCGACCGTCGGTTCTGTGGCCGGGTCGAAGGCCTCGAGCAGGGGGCCCATGCCTTCCTCGCTGAGGAAGTCGTCGATCGGGCGCACCTTCCCCTTGGTCCGAAGCTGGACGAGGATCTCGACGTTGCGTCCATCGACAAGACCGGGCGTTGTCGCGTTGGCCGAGCCGACCCAGAGATCTGTCGTCGAACGTGTCGTCGCGACGTAGACCTTTGCGTGCAGGCCCCGAAGCCTGCTCTCGAGCTCGTCCTCACCGTCGGGATCGGCGCCGGCGCTCTCCGAGAGCACCCAGAGATCTTTGAAGCGGTCGCGCGCTGCCGGAGAGAGCTTTGCGAGCTCCTCCGGCCGACTCACGAGGGCGCGTGCGTTCTTGGTCGTGGCGGCGAGCGCCTCGATGGCTTTGATGCTGACGAATGGCGAGATCACGAGAAGCTCATCGGAAGGCTCGATCGGAAAGGGCGAACGCCCCACACCGTGAACGTGAAAGCCGACGACCTCCCAGCCCGGAGGCGCTTCCCAGTCGGTGCGCCGGATGTCTTCGGTGATCTCGGCGACGCGCTTGAGCGCAACCTCGGATGGCGTCCGCAGCGCGAAGCTCGGCAACGCTGCGACGAGCCTCGCGAGCGGTGCGTTGAGCGCTTTGGGGCCGCCCGTGACGACGCCCTCGAGGACGAGCGACGCATCCCAGCAGCGATCGGGCGTGAGGTTGCGTGTCGGAACGATTAGACGAATGCGGCTCTGGCCCACGGGCCCGTCAAAGCGAAGCACCCAGAGCTTCGGATGAAACGCGCCGCCTTCACGACGCACCTCCACAAGCAAAGGCTCGAGGAGCGCATACAGGACGTGAGGTTGGGGCGGCACCGAGACGAGACCCGATTGCGAGAAGACGGTGATGCGTCCGGCAAGGCGTCGCAGGGCAGCGAGTATCGCGAGTGCCGCGGCGTCGAGCTCCTTTGGAATCGCGCGCTCGGCCAGCGCCAGGTGGAGCGGAACGCCGAGCATCGTGTCGAGGTTCACGGAGTAGGACGTCGCGATGGCGTCGCGCAGCTCGAAGCCGAGCGGTGGCACGAGGGACTCGACATAGAGAGAGCGGCGATTGGGCGCGAGCATCAGCCTTCAGCTCCGTGCAGATCGACCAGGAACTGCTTCGCCGTGCGCCAGCGATAGGTATTGAGAGAGACCCCTGCAGCTCCACCCCATCGTTGGAGCGCCTTCAAGCTGCCAAAGCGAGACTGCGCGCCCTTGAGGCGCCTTTCGCGACGCTCGACCAGCCGTCGCGCCGGTTCGGCGATCACCGCGTCAAGCGAACCCGTGCGGGCGATCGCGACCCAGTCGCCGACAAACTCGCGCGTTGGATGCGTGATGGAATGTCCGTGACCCAGAACCTTGGGCCAGAAGGCGTCGAGGTTCCACCCCGCGCACTGCTGCGAGGCGGCGCCGTGCCACTCCGCCAGGGCGTTACGATATCGGTCTCGATACTCTGCGCTTTCGGCTTTATCGGCGAGCATCAGGTTGTAGAGGAACGCCGCGCCCTGCATGACGACAGCGAAGCGCTGTGCCTCCGCGACAAGGTCGCGCGTCGGCTGGAGCGCGTCGCTGGGCAGGTCCCACGGCGCATCTGCGCTCTCGACGTCGAAGCGATGGAATGCCAGGTGGGTGAGCAGGCTCGTTGGATGGAGCCGACTCAGCTTGTCTCGAACGTACGACGCTTCGTCGACGGTGAGCTTGAAGGTCGCGCCTTCGGGAAACGAAGATGGCGCCGGCGGCAGCGCACGATCCCAAGCGCTCGCAGCCGCGAGGTCGGATTGGAGATCCTCTCGAGATCCGGAAAAGCTCCGGATTCCCCAGCTACCAAGCCCGGCCCAATAGACCTCGCTTGGATATCGCTTGAGGCCTTCGCGTGCGCGCTGCCCGAGAACACCAGCTCTTTCGCCCGACTCGAGAAGCGCCGAGATCAGCCGCTGCTCGCCTTCCTTCGCGGCTCGCTCGGTGCGCTCGCCGTCCTTCTCATCGAGCGAGGAGTAGAGCCACGGAACGAAGAGCATGTACCGAAGGCGCGTCTGGATCGTGCTGGTGCCGGGGAATAGCTGGTCGGAGAACGACCCGAAGATGGCTCCGAGGCCGAGCTCGTCGCGCGCTTCGCGCTCGTGGAAGAGAGCGAGGATGCGCTGCGTTCGTTCGCGCGCGGCGCTGTCGTGATCGATCCAGGTCAGTGAAGAGGGCATGGGACCTATGGTTGAGGCTGGGAGAGAAGCAACGTACATGGCTGAGCGAACAGCGGAAGGCGCACCAAGGACTCGAGCGACAAGCCGTGTCGCACGCGTTGTGCGGGAAGCCCTCGTAGGCGCGCGTGCGACATGCCGCTGGCGCAGCCTTCGCAGCGCGTCGCGTGTTGTGCCCAAAGGGCACAGTCGCGATCAGGAGAAGCTTGATGATCAGCTAAGCGGCCTTGCCGCCGTCAGTTCTGTCTACGAGGTTAGTGAGGGCACCAACAAAGTTTCGGACGCCGTCAATTCTTGTCCCAGCCGACCACCGCGCCGTTCTCCAGACGCACCCGCAGGACGAACCCCTTCTTCTGTCCCGAACCCTTGCATGTGAAGCAATTGCCGTCATTGACGTGCATGAATTCTGTGATGATGCCGAGCCCGCCGCACTTGGGGCACTCCCCAACATAGCTGAGCGTCCGCTTGGTCTTGGTCTTGAAAACCTTCTCGTCGACCTTGGCCGGCTGCCCGAACGTGTCGGTGACCATCTCTTCGGTTGCGCCGAGCCAGAGCTCCTCCGCCACGATGCGCACCGCGGCTTCTCGACCGTGGCGTGCGACCAGACCGTTCATTCGCGCTGCGTCAGCGGTCTGCCGCTCGACTTTCTTGGCGCGCAGACGTTCCGCTCGGGCAAGTGGCTCGCGTTGCGCTCGCCCCATCATGACGGCCATGTCCTGGGCAGATAGCGCCGACGCAGCCTGCCCAGGGAGGGGCGGCAGCCACAGCACGACCTGGTACGTGCTCTCGCCTACGGCTTCCGGCGGCATCTCGACGAAAGCTCCGCACGCGACAGGGCGCTGCCCCTGCTGCTGCATCTTGGAGACGATCGGTTGCCAGTGAACCGCGTCGGCGCGAGGGAGGTACCCGACCTTGCCTCCGCGCACCCAAATCATCACGGCGTTGGCATCGTAAGCGTTCTGCGGCTCTAGCGAGAGCCACGCAATCAGGGGAACTCCGAGTAGTCCGCCGCTGGATTGAACCACGAACGCGACGTGGGGCTGATTGTGCGACTCGCCGGCAACCTGCTGTGGAACGCAGGGCTGCGCGCTCAACCAAAGGCACGGCCGCCCTTCGACTTCTGTCGGTGACGCAGTCATGTTGGCCTGGAGCATCCGTTGCCTCTCGTCGCGCGCGCATAGGAGGATACGACTGCCACTACTCGGCGACCGTCTCTTCTTTGGACATCACCGGAATCCTCGCGGGCGGCGGTTTCGACGGGATCCCTTGCCACCTCGTAACGACCCGCGACGCATCCACCACGCGGACTGCGCCTCCCGCTAGGTCCCGCGTCGCCGTGCTATCCGGCAGCTCGCTCTTGAGCAGGTAGTCTTCCGGCCGGCAGGTGAGCACGATCACCTGCGTGTTGACCGCCGTCTTCGTCAGCATTTCCCGGAACCACGCAAGGCGCTTCGGATCCGTATGAACGAGATGGTCATCGAGCACGATCGCCGTCTTCAACTGGTCGGCGATCGTGACGCGGATCAGTGTGGCCAGCTGGTCGCGCGTACCCACCGAGAGCGCGCCGAGCACATACGCTCCGTCAGCCACGCCAGTAGAGACCTCCACGGATTCGGTCTGGAGCTTCGCGTCGAGCCTTAGGTTCTTGTAGCGGCCATCCGTCAGCTCGCTGAACCTCGTCGCGACCGGCCCTGCGAGTGCGCGGCCCAGGTGCGCCCCTTCCTCGTTCTCGACGGCGCGGAGCGTCTCGAGGAGCAGCTTCCATGCGTCAGCATCGACTTCGAGATCCTGCTCGCGCCGTTCAGCCGCCTTCAGCGCCTCCTCTATCCGTTCGACCTCATCGCGAACCGCCGCGCCGCCGACGTGCGAAAGGGCACCTTCGGCGGTGTGGAGCTCCTGCTTCGCCGAGTCGAATGCACCGATGGCATCGGTCAACGCCCGTTCGGCGGCAGCCACATCGGCATCCGATACTTCAGGCGCGCTCGGAAGCGCAGAGAGCTCCGCCTCACGCTGAGTGACATTACCCACGGCGCCGGTGCGGTCCATCTCCTCGAGCTGGGTGCGCATCACGTTCCGCTCCCCGATCCGTCCGTTCATCTCGGCCTTCGCGCCATCCGCCATCGCGCTCTTCGCCCCGTGCGCTTCCTTCGCCGTCCCTAGCCGCGTTCGCGCGGCCTCGACGGCCCGAGCCGCTTGCTCGACTTGACCGGTGGCCTCTGCCGCGATCGCGGCCAGCGCGTCCGTGAGCTCCCCCTCGCGGCCCGAAAGGGAGACCAGAGCGGCATCGAGCGACCGAAGCAACGCATCGACATCGTCGGTGCGGAGTGCCGCGATTGCCTCCGTGGACGCTGCGGCGCATTTCTCTGCGTCCGCCTTGGCCGCAGCGACCCGATATTCTGCGAGCTTGGCGTCCTGCTCGAGCGCGACGAGGCGCGTCTGCGCCGCCTTTGCATCGTCGGTCTTCTGCGCCTGCAGAGCCGTAGCTCGAGACTCCCAGGACTTTCCAAGCTTGTCGAACTCGGTCTCCAGGATCTTCAGGTCCGTGGGTCCGACGGCGTCCTTCCGCGTTTGCAGGTCGCCATCACTGGCGGCGAGCTTCGCGGCTTGTTGTTCATGCACGGCGGCGCGCTCGCGCGAGCTCTTCGCGTCGGCACGGAGCTGCATGGCCTGTTTCGCCAGGTCGGTCGAGCTCCGCGCTTCGTTCGTGATCGCCGCGAGCGCCGAGACCAGGTCCGTCATCGTTCTTACGCCGGCGCGCACGAGGACAGGGGATGCCTCGGCGCTCCAGCGCGCGCGAAGGGCTTCGACAGCTTTCCGCTTCTCTGCGGCGCCCGCCGTGACCTCGATATCCAGCAGGTCGCCGACGGACAAGCGAATACTCCGCTCGGCCTCGAACACACGCTCGGTCGACAGGTCGGGTTCATCGATCGGTGGAGTCTGGTCCAGCACGGCTACGAGCCGGATGCCTTTGCGCGGCCGAACGGCGACGCTCAGCCCGCCGCCGAGGGCTGCTTCGGACATCTCGAGCTCGCGCTCGAGCTTCAGCAGCGTCTTGGCCTCGTCCTCCCCGGGCAGCAGTACGCGCCGCCGCGCGAGGTCCTCTTCGACGGTCCTCGCCTTCGCCTCGAGCGCACTTGCGTCCGCGTCTTTCGTGTTCGCTTCGGCAAGGGCGGCTGCTGCCGCCTCGGACGCGTTCCGCGCGTCCGCCGCCGCCGCCGCCGCCGCGCGCCATCGGCCGTAAGCGAGGATCGCGCGTGTCAGCTCCACGTGCTTGTCGGCATCCGTCGCCTGGTCGCGTGCCTCGTTGACCTGCGCGGTCACCTTCTCGAACGCCGCCCTAGCTGACGAGATCCCGGCTTCCGCGCTCTGCGCCGCTGTTCGCGACGCGATGGCCGCGGCCGTGGACACCCTACGCGTCTGGTTTGCCTGCTTCTTCGTGTTGACCTCGGCCAACTGCTCGCTGAGCTGTGCGCGGCGAAGCTCGCGGTCCTTCGCTCCGTCCTCGCTCGTCGCGATCCGGTGGGCCTCCTCTGCAGCGTGGACAGCGCTCTCGGCGGCCGCGCATTCGGTGAGAGCGCGCGATACGTCCTCCTCCTGCTGCTTGACCTTGACGGTGAGCGCGTCGACCTCGCCGCTCAATGCGTTCACTCGTGCCGCGCGCGCGTCGATCTCCGCGAGCGCGCCCTTTGCGGCTTCCAGTCGACCGCGGGCCTCATCGCGTGCTCGCGTCTTGGCAAGGTGTTCGCGCACGGCGGCGAGTGAGGAACTGCACTCCGCCAGTCGCAACTGCGCACGTGTGCGTTCCTCGCGAAGGCGGTTCACGGTGCCCTCGATAGCGGAAGACTCCGTGAGTTGACGCTGCAGCGTCTCAAGCTCGCCACGGAGCTGCTTGACGTGCTGTCCGGCCTCGGTGAACTTCGAGGCCTGCCCGCGCTTTCGCTTGCCGGTCGCGGTGAAGCATTGGTCCACCTCGATCTGAGCGGCGTCGAAGACCTTCTTGAAGAGCGGGTCCTGCGCCAACGTTGCGAGGGCATTCGTCAGTCGCAGTTTTCCCGTTCCGTCGAGGTCGTCTGCCAGACTCTGGCCCAGAATCGCGTCAACGTCCGTCTGGGCTCCGAGCAGAACGTTCGCGAGAAAGCTTGTTGGCAGACTGCGCGGCCCGCCCTTTCCTCCGGGGGCGGGGATGCCCCATGCAAGCATGCTCCGAAGCTTCTCTTCGACCTGACGCGCTTTGCAGTCGAGCTGGAAGGACATGCCGTCCTTCGAATGATGCAGTTCGGCGCCGGTATCAGCACCGCTGCCGCCGAAGCCCTTGTTTACCTTCCAGTAGTGACCCGAGTCGTCGGCGAACGTGAGCGAGACCCGGGGAGTCTTGTCCGCGTACCACGGCGTGAACTTGGATGCCTCCGCGGCACTCGGCATGACGAGGAGCGCGGCTCGTATCGCCGTTGCGAGGGTGGACTTCCCGAGATCGTTCGGGCCGTAAAGGATGTTGAGACCCGGCCCGAACTCAATCTCCGCGCGCTGAATCGCCTGGAACGACTCGACGACTAGTTTCCTGAACCACATCAGGAGGCCTTCTTTCGTGAGACCCGGTAGAGGTGGAAGAGGGCACGCTCGGCAGCCTGGCGTTTCAGAGGGTCGTCGGCATCGGTCTTGAGCCGGCGGACCGCTGATTGGAGGACGTCGGGCAGGTCGTTGCAAAAGGTGTCGACGGTGCTTGTGTCGAGCTCGAGGCCCTGACGATCGAGCGCCAACACTCCGACCTTCGCGTGCCGGGCGTCAGTTCCTTCCAGACCTTCGAGGAGCGCCTCTGCAATCTCGTAGTCGGGCGCGGAGAGCTTCATGTCCACGGTCAGTCGCAGCACGCGTTCGCCGAGGTCAGCGCGGCGCGACAGTTCGGTGAGCTCGTCGAGCGTCGTTACGCGCTTCTCCTCCCAGGTCCAACGTGCGACGCGCTCCGGCGTCACGTGCGCCCGTCGTCGACGGTCGACGAGGACGACTGCGACGGAGCCAGGATCCCGCTCGTCGAAGGCGGTTGGCTCTGGGGCGCCCGGGTAGATCGTCGGCGGGTGCATCCGATCAGGCGGCACGTAACGAAAGCCGTGGGTATCGCCGATGGCGAGGTAGTCGAGCCCGCGGGTGAGTGCTGCATCGACGTCGATCGGGAAGTTCGTCTGGCAGTCCTTAACGTCGAAGGTGCTTCCGTGGACCATGCCGATTCGGATGCGCTCGTCGCCAGTGGCTCGCGTAGGGATGGATTCGGTCGGGTCGCGCTGGCCCGCCTTCGACATGCACGGCACCGCGTATAGGACTGCGTTGTTCGGCAGCGGGTACTCGAAGTCCTCACGATCGACGACGTGGACCCAGTCCGGGAGAAGGCTCCGGAATTTGTGGTCTTTGGCCCAGACCGACTCCGCGATGAACGGGTCATGATTGCCCGGGAGCAGGAAGACGGGCCTGTTCTTCCACTTCCGCTTCTCGAGGCGCATAGCAACCTGTTGCCACCACTCGGATTGCGGGCAGGGTTCGTCGAAGAGATCGCCGGCACACAGGACGGCGTCGACGGCATACCTCTCCGCGGCGAGCAGAATGCGGTCGAGGACGTCCAGCCTCGCTCGCGTCAGCTTCTTTTCGTTCTCTTCCGTGAAGCTGCGGAACCGCCGCCCCAGGTGCCAGTCCGCTGTGTGAAGAAGCCTCAGCACGATGTCATCCTCCGCTTCACGCGTCATTCGATCACCAGATCCATGTCGAACACGTGCTCCACGCGTGGCGGTGCGTACCGCCGCTGCTGGATGTGGTCCTGAAATGTTCGGAAAGTCGGATCGTCTCGTTGTTCGAGTCGCGCAACCGAGCCTTGGATCTCGTCGAGGGCAATCTGCGCGGTGACGACTGCTCGCTCGGCGGCCGTACGAGCCTCCGAGCCCGCTGCGCCATCGCGCCGTAACTGGGCTTGTTCGAGTCGCTCCACGAGGGTACGGCGGCGCCTCTTGAGCACCATGAGCCGGTCCTCGACGAAGCGCTCCGCTTGGCGCTGAGCGCGCTCGAAGCGACTGTGCTCGGCGGCATCCACGGACGATTGAATCGCGAAGAGGATTCCATCCGTGGCGTCCTCGAGCAAAGCGTCGTCGATGGCCTTATCGGGGGCCGCCGTTGAATCGCGTAGCCGCCCCTTCAGCAGTTCGTCGCCCAGCGCGGGTTCCAGGACCTCACCGTCGGCCAGTACCACCACCGGAATCAGGAGCTCGACCTGCTCGAAGCCGTTGAAGGAGATCTTCACCACGCGGAGGCGCGCCCGCTTGCCCCTACACGCGCGAAGAGGCTCGGTCGCGTTCGCGGGCAGGCTGACGGTTGCGGTCATGGCGGGGCCGGCCGCCCGGGCGGCGCTCACCGCGGCGGCGACAAGCGGATGATTCAGATGAAGCGACGTGTGCTCCTTGGACGCGCCGATGGCCGCGGTGATACCGTTGCGAAGATCGACGGGTAGGGCAGGCGAGGGACCGACGCGCAAGAGCTGCACGCTTCCAACGGAAAGCCGCTCGTAGGCGATCGAAGAGGAGTCGAGGTAGCCAAGCACGACGGAGAGAAGGTCGCGATCGAGCTCCGCGAGTGCCGCGGGAACCTCCTCCTTGTGGAGGCGAAAGACCCGCTGAACGCCTTCGTCGAAGCGTTCCTCGATGAGGCTCGCGGTTCGCGTGTGGGTCTCCTCGAAGCGGGCGCGCTCGTCTGCGACCCTGTCACGTAGCGCGCGCAGCTCTGCGGTCACCTCCTCGATCGTGCGGGCGCGATCGTAGATCCGTCGAAGCTCCGCTTCGAATTCAGCGCCCAGCGCGCTCGCCAGGACCTCGCCGCCCGGACCGTCCACGCGATGAAGAACCTGATCGGAGGCATCCAGCACCGTGCCGAAGAGCTCGAGCTTCTGACTCAGGATCTCGAACGTCAGCCACTGCGCCTCGTTGTCCTTGGCGAGGAAGTTGATGACGGTGACATCGTTCTTCTGGCCGTAGCGATGGCAACGACCGATGCGCTGCTCGATGCGCTGCGGATTCCACGGCAGGTCGTAGTTGACGAGCGTGTCGCAGAACTGGAGGTTGAGGCCCTTTGCGCCGGCCTCCGTCGAGATGAACACTTTCGATCGCGTCTTGAACTCGTGCACCAGCGCGAGTCGCGCCGCGATGTCGGGACTCGGAGGCTCTCCCTCGTCTTGGGGGACCTCGCGTCGCCAGTGTTCGAGCGCTTCCTCCACCCGCTTCGAGTCGTTCGTTCCGCGAAACAGAGTTATCTCGGACTCGCTGACGAGTCGGCTCTCGACGAGGCGGTCGCGAAGGTAATCCTGCGTCACGAGCGATTCGGTGAAGATGACGAGCTTGCCTGCCCCTTGGCCCTTCTGTGCGCGCTCGGTCACGAAGGTCAGTGCCTGCAGAAGCGCTCGAAACTTTCCGTCCTCGGCGCCGAGGGCTTCGGCGCGGCGAATGAAGTCCTCGACCCGCGCGAGCTCGCCACGGATCGCTCCGGGCGCTTGTGCCGAATGCGTAGTGCCTGACTCCTCTGGACCGATGGCTTCTCCTCCCGACGAGCCGTTCTCAGACTCCTCGTCTTCGAGATCGGCGGTGACACTGGCGGCATCGTCCGAATCGGTCGTGTCGGTCTCGTCGCCCGAGAACTTGCGGCGGAGCCGTGTCGCCACCCGCTGGAGACTCGCGGCGAGAGCGCGGGTTGACGATGCCATTCGGCGGTGAAAGCCGAGGAGAAGCAGCTTCCGATGGCTACCCTGGAACGCGATGATCCCAGGCTCGAGCAGGTAGCGTGTGACGTCGTCGTAGAGCGCCCGCTCCGCGGGGCTCATTGCGTACTCGAAGAGCTTTGCCTGGCGGTTGACGAACGGCTTCTCGAGAAAGTCTTGGGCTTGTCGCCGTAGCGTGCGCTGCACGACGACGCGCAGCCGGCTCCGCAGTTCGTCCTCCTGCCCGCGTGCGAGCTGGCGATCGTCAACGCCACAGAATAGCTCGCGGAACGTGGGGAGGTCGCCGACCAGGGTGCCGAGTGGGTCGACGAATTGAATGAGTCCCCAGAGCTCGGCGAGGTTGTTCTGCATCGGCGTCGCCGTGAGCAGCATCACGGGCGTCTGCGTCGCGAGCAGCACCTCGCGTACCCGCCCTGCGGTGCGCGCGTGGGGTGCGTCTTCGTCGTACTGCCCGTACTTGTCGAAGCGCTTGTAGATGCCTGCGAAGACCTCGTGAGCCTCGTCGATCACACAAAGGTCGAAGCGATCGGAGCCAAGCAGCGCATCGCGGCCCTTCTCGCTTCCGGCAGCCTCGCGACCGATCAAGAAGACGCCGTCCCCGTCGAAGCCGCCGACGCGTGGCTGTCCCTCACGCGCCGCGATCCCGAAGAGCTGAAAGAGCTCTTGCCGCCACTGGCCGAGAAGCGGCTTGGGGGCGACGAGAAGTATCCGGCGTGCGGACTCCGCGAAGAGCTGCGCGATCACGAGGCCGGTCTCGATGGTCTTTCCGAGGCCAACCTCATCGGCCAGGATGCATCCTCCCTCGCGCATGCGCGCGAGCGCGAAGATGACCGCCTCGACTTGATGGGGGTTCGCGTCGATCTTCGCGGCGCGTTGAGGAGCGGAATAGCGTCGCTGCTCATCCGACCGCCGCAGTCGCACCAGATCCTCGGCCAGGTATCGACGTTGCGCGGGATGAAGGGGCCCGTCGGGGAGCTCGGACGCGGTCATCGCGCCCGCTCCGCCCGCATCAGTTCGTCTGCACAGTTGCTTGGTGTCATTGCGATGAGTCCCGGATCGCGCTAGCGAGTTGGTCGAGGCCATCGACGACGACCTTCGCGAAGCTGTTCTCTTGAACCCAGTTGAGTTCTCCTTGAATGGAGCCACTCTCGGCGACAAACACCTTCTCGATGGCCTCGAGCCGCTCCAGCGTGACTCGGGCAAAGCTGTTCTCTTGGACCCAGGTGAGCTCGCCATGGATCTCCTTGAGTTCGGCGACGACGTCCTGCAGTCCCTCGACGAGCGCCTTGTTCTGCACGATGAGCTGTTCGAGCAGTTCTTCAATCCTCTCCGTTCCCATTCTCGCCTCCGCTAGTCACCGAACCACTCGAG
>JAYTLP010000206.1:0-2809 GCA_043729375.1 Myxococcales bacterium | reverse complement strand
GTCGTGATGGATCACGCCCGCGGAGTGGAGCCCGTCGAGCGTCCAGTCGAACACGCCCTGGGCGGCGTAGAGGTGCGGCTCGAGCAGGGTGCTCGTCGTGGTGTCGCCCCACGCGATGGCGAGGCCGCTGACGTCGGTCGCCGTCACCTCCACGACCAGCGGGGCGCCGAGCACGAGCATCCGCGCGCTCGGCTTGACGACATCGAGCCCGAACATCGCCGCGAGCTGGTCGTCCGGGCGGGTCCAGTAGAACAGGCGATGCGTGCGTGACAGGTACCGGTACGGATAGATCGTCTGGTTGGGGACCGCGCCCGCGCTGCCCACCTCATCGCCCGCGACCGACAGGGCGAGCGGGTAGCGATACGCCGCCTCGCGCGCAGCGACGATCGCGCGCGCCTGCGCGGTGATCGCCTTCGCGTCCGCGACGCTCGCCGCGGCAGTCGCGATCGCCGCGTAGTCGTGGTGCTCGATCGCCGCGCGCAATGCGAGCGTCGTCGTGTACACCGCGCGGGCGTGCGCGGCGCGCAGTCCGGTGATCCGCAGCGAGTCGCTGATCTCGACGAGCCAGGGGGCATGCGTATCCGTCTGCAAGGCGACGAGCGCATCGACCCGCATCGCCCACGCCGCGTAGCTCGCCGCGAACGCGGGCAGCGGATCGAGCGAGTGGGTCTGGAAGTCGGCGACCTTCGCATCGTCCCACCCGAGCACGTCGACGGGCGCGGGGGGCAGCGGATGGAACGTGATCCCCGCGCGAGCTGCGGTCTCCGTGCCATCGTCGGAGCCGACGAGCATCGCGAGGATGGCCGGGTCGCGGAGGGGCTCGATCTGGGCCTTGCCGACCTCGACCAGCAGGTCGCGCACCATGGCGCCTTGATCGAACACCGACGTGACGTGGTCGATGCAGCCGATCCAGCCGAGGTCGAGCTGCCACGTCATCTGCGCGGTGCAGTAGTCGATCATCCAGTAGCCCCACTCCTGCCCGCTCGTGAACGCCTTGTGGCCCACGACGCCGTTCGGAGCCATCGCATCGCCGGTCGTGTAGGGCGCGAGTACCCCCAGATCGTGGTCACGCGCCTCCAGGCTGACCGGTGCGAGGTAGAGCGGTACCGGGAGATCGAACGTCAGCCACCACGACGACTCCGGGTAGTACGTGATCCGGCGCGTTGCCTGCTGCGTGATGATCCAGTCGCGCAGGCCAGTGAAGTTCGCGTTGCCGTAGACCGGCGCGGCGCGATCGAGATCGTAGAACATCAGCGGGTGGACCTCGACCCCAAGGGCGGGCGGTGCGAACTGCGATAGATCGAAGAACCGCACGCGGTAGACCGGCCCCGGCGCCTCGGCGGTGCCGTGATTGATCGTCTTGATCTCGACATTCGGCCACTTGCGGTGGATGTAGTCGGTCACGAAGTTGATCCGGTCGACCGTGATCTGCTCGCCGGCGACCGTGAACTCGCTCGGGTTGAACTCGAACGTGAACGTGCTGAGCTCGGGCTGGCCGGCGACTGCCGCCATCTGCGCATCGATCGCCGCCGCCATCTGCTCTGCCTCGGTGCGCGGATCGGTCGGATCGATCACCGGCGTCGCGCCCTGCTGGGTCTCGACGAGGTTGAGCCCACCCTCGCGCAGAAAGCCGCGCTCGTATGCGTAGTCGGCCGAGGCGTCGTCGTAGCCATCGACCGCCGTGTGACGCAGCTTGACGTTCCACGCGATCCAGTCGCGCTGGTAGCGCCGCGAGTCCGCCGCATTCGCGTCGAGCGGTGGCGACAGCTCGATCGGATGCGTGCGGTGGAGGTGAAACGCGCGGGCGGCGATCGCGGGCCGGGTCGTGACGTCGATCGCGGCCGCGGGCCACGTCAACGCCACCGGGTACAGCGTCTGCTCGGGGTGAAAGAACCTGACGCCGAGGCGCTCGAGCAGGTCGTAGACTGCCCACTGCCCAGCTTGCAGCGAACCGCCGCGCAACACGACGAGGTGGCCGTCGTCACCACAGCGGGTCTCGTGGATCGAATACTCCTGCGCCGCGAGCGACGAGGGCATGATCGCTCCGTGCTCGTCATGCTCGTGGCCGAGCACCACGACATGGACCTCTCCCGCGCTACAGCCGGGCTGCGGGAGACCCGCCTTCGTGACGCTGTAGCCGACGAGCTTCTCGAGATCGCTGGTCAGGTCCGCGACCGCGTCGCGGGTGCCCACCGCGAGCCCGTCCGGCGTGTGCACGACCACCGCACGCTGCGCAGCCGGCGACGAACACGCAGCGACGACGATCGCGATCCCCAAGAGCCACACGCGCATGCGCAGAATCTACGTGGCGCACGTCGCGGCCGCGAGCCCTGGCGCATGGCGCCGCACTTCTGGCGCGTTCAGGCCGCGGCGCGCTTGCCGTGGCGCACGAGCTCGCGCTGGAGGTAGGCCGCGGTCCTGCTCCCGGCGGTGGCCGCGACGACCGCCGGAGGCCCGGCCGCGACGATCTTGCCGCCGCGATCGCCGGCGCCCGGACCGAGATCGATGACCCAGTCGCTCGCGGCGACGACGCGCATCTCGTGCTCGACCAGGACCACGGTGTTGCCGGCCGCGACGAGCCCGTCGAGCTGGATCAGCAGCTTCGTGACATCGGACGGGTGGAGCCCCGTCGTGGGCTCGTCGAGCACGTACAGCGTGTTACCTCGCTGCGCGCGCTGGAGCTCGGTCGCGAGCTTGATCCGCTGCGCCTCGCCGCCGGACAGCTCGGTCGCGGGCTGACCGAGCCGGAGATAGCCGAGGCCGACCTCGCGCACGACCCCGAGCGCGCGATGGATCGCCGGCTCGTCGC
>JAYTLP010000205.1:0-13012 GCA_043729375.1 Myxococcales bacterium | reverse complement strand
CTGAGCTTGTCGGTGATTTTGAGGCGCACGCTACCGCCCACGAGGTAGGCATCCTGCCGACCACGATCGATCCGCAACAGCGACGGCACCGCAGTGATCGGATCGCTGCTCTTCAGCCGGTCGATGTTGCCGCCCTGTAGATACATGTCGAGGGCGTTGCGCCCGCCGTAGTGCACCCAGCGGAACTGGCCCTCCACCTCCAGCCGCGGCGTGGCCTCGATGCGGACGCCGAACATGATGATGTCCGGCACGAGCACCGTGATCCGGGAACGGGCGACACATGCCCCACCGCACCCCGGATCGGGACTCCCGGGAGCCTGCCTGACGTAGACGCCCTCGGCGCTGTTGAGCGGTAGATCGATGCCGCGGAACGGGTCGAACAGGTGCGACACGTACGAGACCGCGAGCCATAACCGGTCGATCGGACGAACGAGTCCTCCGACGGTGAAGCCGATTCCCCACCCGTAGCCGTGGATGCGGACATCCTGCGTGGCGAGCGGGTTCTCGAGACCGCAGGGCTGTCTCCCGCAAAGGACGCTCGGCCGATCGATGGCGGCGGAGCCACCGCGCGGCGCGACGTCGCGCGCGAAGCGATAGTCGGTCCAGGCCTCGCCGAAGTTGGCCGATGCGCCGATGTAGAAGCGCGACGAGATATGCACGCCGACGGCGACGTTCTCGCTCAAGATGGCGCTGCGCTGCCAGATGGCCTGGTAACGCACGGCCGAGCCCGAAGGGAATTGCGTGAGCTCGCTGGCCGGCGTGAGCACGCCGAGCCCCAGCACGATGCGATCGGTGAAGAGGCCCCACGTCGCGCCGACGAAGCCGCCCACCGACGGGTTGGTGATGGGGGTGGTCTGCCCCGCCTGCGCGCCTTCTCCCGCGGCGCGGCGGATCGTCCCGAGCTGTACGCCCGCGCTGTTGTCGTACCAGAGGTGAACGCCGCGCAATGGGCCGATTGCGGCGGGGTTGTAGAAGATGCCGGCGACGTGAGGGTCTGCAGGGCCCGCGATCGCGTCGGCCACCGGTCGCACCGGAAGCGTCGGCCACGCGAGCACACGCTCGCCGCCCGCCGCCAGGGCTGCACATGCCGCGCATACGAGAGCGAGACGCACCACGCGAGCAGCCTAGCGGAAACGACGTGACGAAGGCTACGCTCCGGCTCATGCGCTCAGCCCGGATCTTCGTCCCGCTCTTGCTCGCGGCCTGCGGTGTCACGCCGGAGAACATCGAGACCTGGAAGGGCACGCAGCGAGGTCCCGACAAGCTGCGCGCCGTCATCGAGGACGACGGTGCCTCGCCGCAGCTCCGCGGGCTTGCGGTGGCGGCCCTCGTGGAGATCGGCATGGGGCCCGACGCGCAGGGCGAGCTGGCCAAGGCGTCGGGCGCGAGCCGGTCCGCCATCTTGCACGAGCTCGTCGCGCCGCTCGCGACGCTGCTCGGCAACAGCGTCACGACGGCAGGCCCCACCACGGAGACGCAGCGCGCCGCGAAGGACCTGCTCTTCGTGGAGCGCGAAGATGCGGCGCCGGCCGATCGCGCGCGCATCGACGAGCTCCTTTTGCAGTGGATCACGGTCGACCTCGGTGCCCGCGCTTCGCTGGGAGGGCAGTCCACGCCGAAGATCCTCGCGGCCATCGGCGCGCCGGCCGCGGACAAGCTCGTGCCGCTCGTGCGGCCCGGGCCGGATCTCGCCTTGTCGGCGAAGCTGATCGGCGAGCTCGGCAACACCGCGGCGCAGCAGAAGGCGGTCGCGCAGCTCGTTGCCACGGCGCGAGGGGGCGCGGCCGGCATCGCTCGCGTGAGCGACGACACCCTCGGCGCGCTCGGGGCGCTCGGCGGCGACCAGGCCACCGACTTTCTGCTCGAGGTCGCGACCCGATCCGAGACGCCGTCGCGCAAGGTCGCCCTGTACGCGCTCGCGCAGGGTCGCCCCGAGCCGACACGCGCGCTCGCGGGCGCACTGACGATTGCGGGGGACCAGGCCGCGGACAAGGGCGTGCGCGAGGCCGCGTTCCAGCTCCTCGAGAAGCTCGGGCCCCCTGCGGTCGACGGCCTCCTCAAGTTGTTCCACGAGCGCGACTCGATGGTGCGCTTCCGTGCGATCCACGCGGCGTTCCTCGCCGGCGGGGTCGCGTCCGCAGGCAAGGTGCTTGCGGCGTTGCCCGAGGATCGGCCGGTGCCTTCTGCCGACGTGGACGACTTCCTCGTGCGCGATCTCGTGGAGATGGGCGACGGCGTTCTCCCCGTCCTTGCGGGCGCGGCGAAGGCCGGTCCGGCCTTGTCCCGGATCGCGGCCATCCGCGCGTACGGCAAGCGCGGAAAGGCAAAGGATGCGGCCACACTCGCGCCTCTCCTTGCCGACCTCTCCACGTGCGGCACGGTGAAGCCACCGGCGCGTATCGCGGACGAGGCCCGCGCCGCCACGACCGCGCTCGCGGCGCGCCACTAATCAGTCGAGCTGGACGTCGGTATCTGGCGGACCCCGACCTTTTGATACAAGATGGGGCCGCGCGAGGGTCGCCCCTCGGGCACCAGCGCGCGCGAAGGGGACATGGACCAGAGTAAGAAGACGATGCGCCATTTCTACTGCCGGGACGTCCTCTGGGAGACGTTCGAGCAGATGGCCAACGACTTCGACTGCTCCATCGACTACCTCGTCAACGAGGCGATGCGCTTCTACGCGCGCTCGAAGAACTACCAGGCGGGTACCGTGCCCCCGACCGGTGCGGCGCAGCCTGCCGCCAACGGCAACGCCTCTGCGCCACCTCCGCCCGCGCCTCCGCGCGTCCGTCCTCCGATGCCACCGCCGCCCGCCAGCCAGGCCGGCACCGCGATGCGCCAGCAGCTCGCGCCCGCGCAACCCGCGCGCCGCGCGCCGGTCGCCCCCGCGCCAGCTCCACCGCCCGCGCCGCGCTCCGAGCCCAGCATTTCGCAGGGCAGTGGCCCGACGCTGTTCCTCATGTTCAACAACCAGCGGTTCACGATCGACAAGGACCAGTTCATCATCGGTCGCGGATCCAAGTCGTCGGACCTGCCCATCAAGGACGGCAACATCTCTCGCAAGCACGCGGCCGTGATTCGTCGCAATGGGATGTTCTACATCAAGGACCTCGGGTCGACGAACGGCATCGACTACAAGGGCATGCGCATCGACAACAAGCGTATCGACGAGGGGGACGTGTTCCACCTCTGCGACTACGAGCTGCGCTTCACTTATCGTTGAGGGGACGTTCCCGTCCCTCCTCGCTGCGGCAGAGTCGCTGTGAGGCTCCCACCACAGCGCATTTCTCGCGCGCGCTTCTTGCTCCGGTAGCGGGCACTTCGATCCGCTCGCTCTGAATTTCGCTCAGGTTTGGTGGGTTGAGCTCGCTTCCTTGACGACCGTACCGGAGAGCGCCTTTTCGAGCAGCGCCTCGTCGATGGCGACGCCGCCTCGCAGCGGGCCGTACCCCTCACCGTGCAGCTTTTCCGCCCTGGTCCCCGCGCCTGCGAACGTCGGTCCCGAGCGAAGGAGGACGGAGAGGATGCGAGTTACAGAAACGTCACGGGCGACAGTCCACTTCGGAGGCGCGCTTCAGAGGCAGACGGTGTTGCGGCCGCCGCGCTTGGCTCTGTAGAGCGCGGCATCGGCGGCGGAGACAATGCGCTCCCTTGCGGTGTCGAGCGGGGTCAGCGCGGCGGGGTCCATGAAGGCGACGCCGACAGAGATGGTGAGCGCGCGGGGCGGCGTGAGCGCGGCGCACAGCGCGGCCTCCTCGACCGCGAAGCGCAGGCGCTCGGCGAGGCGCATCGCGCCGTCGACGGGGATCGCACGCAGAAGGACGATGAACTCCTCGCCGCCGTAGCGCGCGAGCACGTCCTCGTGACGCACTGTGCGTGCGCAGATAGCGGCAACCTCCGTGAGGATGCGGTCGCCGGTCAGGTGACCGTAGGCGTCGTTGACCTGCTTAAAGTGGTCGAGATCGAAGAGCACGAGCGCAATGGGGAGCTTGTGACGCTCGGCGAAGCCCAGCTCGGCGTCGATGCGGTCCATGAAGTAGCGGCGGTTGAAGATGCGCGTCATCCCGTCGCGGAGGGCCTCGTCGACGAGCTTGCGCTGCATCGACAGCTCGCTGTCGTCGTAGCGCGCGTACTTGAGAACCGTGGTCTGGCCGATGCGGATCTTGTCCCCCTCGACCAGCAGCCGCTCCCTCACGCGCACACCGTCCACGAACGTGCCGTTGGTCGAGGCGAGGTCGGTGAGCAGCGCGCCGTTTCCTTCGACGACCCGGATGCGCGCGTGCTCGCGCGACGCGCCGCGATCGTGAGGAAGGCGCAGTCCGTCGGAAGGATCGCGCCCGATGACGAGCTCCTTGTCGATGACGATGACCTCGCCGAGCGCCGCGCCCGTCAGCTGGAGGAGGCACGAACGCTTCTCGCCGAGGTCCCCTACGCGGTTCATCCGCGGCGTCACGGGGGTGCGCTCGTCCGGGAAGCCGACGAGCGCTTCGCACGGGTCTATGACGTCTGTCCTCTGCGTGCTCACGACGCGCTCCCCATGGCTGCCCGCAGCATGATGCGCGTCTCGCGCGGGCGGTTGGTGATGATGCCGTCGACGCCGATGGTGGCGAGGTAGCGTTGCTCGGCGGGATCGTCCACGGTCCACACGTTCACGCGTAGGCCGCGGCGATGCCACTTGCGTACACGGTCCTCGTCGACGAGCAGAGCCTCCGGATGCACGGCGCTCGCGCCGACGACGTGTGCGGCCCAGCCCCGGCGCAGCGGCACGGACTGATCGGCGGCAAACAGCATTCCGGTGGCCACCCGCGGTGACCGGCGCCGGAAGCGGCCGAGCAAGACCGGATCGAACGAGGACACCAGCACGCGCTCACCCATTCCAGCGTGATCGAGCGTGCGCGCGACCTGGTCGACGAGGCCTTCGTCCTCGACGCGAGCACGCCACGCCGGTGCGGACTTCAGCTCGACGTTGAGCAGCATGCTCGCTCCGAGCACCTCGATGACCTCGTGTAGCTCCGGGATCGCTTCCCCCTGCACCGACAGCTTGCGCAGCTCGGCGAGCGTGCGCGCACGCGGATCGCCGGCGACACCGCAGAGCCTGCCCAGGTCGTCGTCGTGAAACACGATGACCTCGCCCGACCTGCAGCGCATCACGTCGAGCTCGACGCCGTCGGCTCCGTCCTGCCGGGCGAGCGCGAACGCCGCGAGCGTGTTCTCGGGCGCATCGTGCGAGCTGCCCCGGTGGGCGATGACGCGCGTGCGCCGCACGTGTAGCCAGCTCACGCGGACAGCTCCCACGCGTTGCGGAGTCGGCCGGCGTCGACGCGCACGCGGTGCTTCGCGAACGCGAGCTCCCACGCGGTGTGTTGCGCCTGGAGGAGCCGAGCCGTGGACTCGTAGCCGAATCGCAGCATGCGCCCCTGGGAGGAGAAGCTCATGGGGTTCGCGAGGAAAATGTCGGACTCGTCGGCCGGCGGCTCGATGATGAGAATGGTCGCGTGCGGGTGCGACGCCCTGTAGCGCTTGAGCCCCTGGTGGAGCTTGGTGCGCGTCGACATCTTGCCGGCCTGGCTGTAGACGGCGAGGAGGCCCTTGTCGCGGAGGTGGCGTGCGCCGACCAGCGGAGTGGGGAGGCCTTCGCGGTGGGGATCGTTGAAGATCGGGACCAGCGGGTTGACGACGATGATCAGATCGCAGCCACGCGCGAGCGCGACGTCGGCGTGCTCCACCTTGCCGACGGCGCCATCGATGAAGTCGCGACCGTGCCAGCGAATAGGCTCGAAGAAGAGCGGGATCGCGGAGCTCGCGCAGATGGCCGTCGCAATCGGCACCTCGGCAAGCTCGCCCTGGCCGAACAGCACCCGGTGGCCGGAGTCGAGATCGTTGGCCGTGATGTACAGCTCCCGACGTACGTCAGCGAAGCGTGTGGGGATGCCGTGGTGCTTGAGAAAGCGCTCGAGGTACTTCTCGTAGTGCCGGAGCGAGAAGACGCCGGCGGGGAGCGCATCGAGCAGTCCGTTGATGACGATCCCGGGGATGTCGCGCAGCTCCATCTTGCCGCGCACCGCCTGTGCTGTCGACGAGAGCGCGACGCCGATGAGGTCGCGCGCGAAGCCGAGGCCCTGGCGCACGTCGAAGCGGAAGATGTCGGTACGACGCGCGGGCATGAAGCTCGCGTCGTCCTCGAGCGCGGCGCGGAACAGCTTGCGCGCGGGCACCCCGGCCGCCACACACGCGGCGAGGACGGATCCGGCCGACGTGCCGACGTGCACGTCGAAGTCGTTGAGGCTGAAGGCACCGCCACCCTCGCGGCCGGCGATGAAGTCGTCGAGCGCGGCGAGCGCGCCGATCTCGTACATGCCGCCCGTGATGCCGCCTCCACACAAGCAGAGCGCGGTCCGGGCCGGGCGCTGCTCGACGGGGGACATCGCTTCAGCGTACCACGAGCGACTCGTGTAGCGCGCGCGCCATGTCGTCGACGCGGTCGGTCGGGACGTCGAGCGTGATGGCCGAGCCCGCCGCCGACACGGCAAGCGCACCGGATGCGGCGAGGCGGACGAGCCCGGCGTCGGCCGCAATGCCCGGGCCTACGAGTGTAACCTCGCCGACCTCGCGAACCTGGGCGAAGCGGGCAGCGATGCGAGGCCAGTCCGGCACGTCGTCGCGGACGAAGCGCAGCTCGTGGCCGTGGACCGAGCGCAGCGGCAGGCGCTCCTCGGCAGCGATGGTGAGCGCCTCGATCCCGTGCACGACGGTGACGACGCGGGTGCCCGTCACGGCGCGCGGCCCGGCCCGACCGATGGCGCGCCCGACGCGCGTGCCGCCTTCCGGCCGCCCTCCTGCCGAGAGCGGTGAAAGGATCGTGGCGCGCGCGAGGAGCTCGATGCCGGCACGCTCGGCCCACGCGACGGCCTCGGCGTTGAGCACCCGCGCACCGTGGCTCGCGAGCGCGGACATCTCGCCGTAGGAGATCTCGTCCAGCCGGTGGGCTTCGGGCACAACACGTGGGTCCGCGGAGTACACGCCATCGACGTCGGAGCAGATCTCGCACCACGCGGCACCGAGCGCGGCCGCCATCGCCACCGCCGTGGTGTCGGAGCCACCGCGCCCCAGCGTCGTGACCTCGCGGTGCTCGCTCACGCCCTGGAAGCCCGCGACGATCACGATGCGACCGTGGGCGAGCGCCTCCTCGATCCGCACCGGGCGGACCGCGACGATGCGCGCGCCGGTGTGCCGGTCGTCGGTGATGATGCCGGACTGCGAACCGGTGAACGAGATCGCCGCGAGGCCGCGGTGCTCGAGGGCCATGGCGAGCAGCGCCATCGAGATGCGCTCGCCGCACGACAGCAGCATGTCGAGCTCGCGGCGCGAGGGCGACGGCGCGACCGTGCGAGCGAGCGCGTACAGCTCGTCAGTGGTCTTGCCCATCGCGGAGACGACCACCACCACGCGATGCCCCGCGCGCGCTGTCTCGGCGACCCGATCTGCTACGCGCCCGAGCCGCTCGGGATCGGCGACCGAGCTGCCGCCGTACTTCTGCACGACCGTGGACATCTCGCTGCTATCTGACACGGGTCCTCGTCGTACCGCAAAGCGGGCGCAGCTCTTCCCTCGGCTGGAAAGCGCGAGCTAGACTCGCGGAGATGCGCCTTCGTCGACGATTTGCAAAGCACGCCTGCTCGCTCTCCCTGGCCGTGATCGCTACCGGCTGCGCTGCGCACCCGCAGCACGCGCAGCACCCTGCCATGGCCGTGCATACCACGACGACCATCCGCACCGAAGAGGACTACACCGCTGCGCGCGCCGATTACGATTCGATGCTGCCGGGCGAAGCAGGCAGGCTCGAGCACCGGTCGGCGCTGCTCGCCTACCTTCTCCACGAGGCCGACTCGGCGCTCGCACGGAACCACGCCGACGACGCGGAGCAGCCGTTCAAGCAGGCCCTCGGGCTCTACGCGGCCGTCGACCTGCGCGATGGTACCGCGGCCAAGGGAAGAGACGCGAGCGCCGTCGCCAACACCGCCCGCGCGTACGAGCTCGGCTTCCGCAAGCGCGGCGCGCACGAACAGGTGCTCATGGCGCTCGCCGCGCGCCTCTCGCTCTCGCCGAAGGACGACGACCCGAAGAAGCGCTACGGAGAGGTCATCGTGTGGCTGGAGGGAGCCGTCGGCGACGACGACGGCCCGGATGGTGCAGCGCGCGTCATCGATGACCTGGAAGCGGTCGCGCACGTGTTCCCGTCGCCGTTCATCGTCGAGGAGCTCGATCGTCGTTACCACGAGGTCCGGTTGCCGCCACCCGCGCGGTCCGCTCGGCAGTCAATGCGCGCGCTCCGCGAGCTCGTGAAGGAGGAGCAGCGCGCGTCGCGAGCCTACGAGATCGCGCGGCTCTACCTGCGCATCTCCGACCCAACGAAGGCCGCGAGCGCCATGCTCGCCATGCGCGTGGCCGGCAAGCTGCGTGGCGACGAGACCGACTTTGCGCAGCTCGTCGAGAAGGCAGCCGCTCGCGACGCCGTCGGAACTGACGAGGTCGCGCTGGCGATGGGCATCATCCGCCAGAGCCGCGAGCGCAACGGCGACGATCGCGACGTCGCGTTGCAGGTGTGCCGCGATGCCGAGCTGCGTTTCCCGAAGGCAGTCGAGCCGGGCTTGTGCGCAGGGCAGCTCGCGCTGTCGATGGAGCAGCTGGGCACCGCACAGCGCGCATTCGAGGCCGTCCGCGCCCTCGACCCGTCGCGCCGCGAGGCGTGGGAAGCGCTCGCACACATCTACGAGGCGCGACTCTTCCAGATGGTCACCGAGGAGGAGCTGGACGTGAGCGGCCTGCCGGCGGCCCTCGAAAGGGTCGAGGCGTTCCACGCCGAGGCCACGAAGCGCTTCCCATCGCAGCCGCTCGACCCGGGGGTCGCAGGCGCAGTGTTCCAGGTCGGTCGCGGCTACTACAACGCCGGCCACATCGCCGACGCGGAGAAGTACCTCCAGCGCTCGATAGACCTCGCGCCGAGCCGTGACGCGCTCGAGCTCGAGGCGCAGGTTCGCCTCAAGCGCAACGACCCCCAGCGCGCGGCTGCTCTCGTCGAGCGCGCCATCAACCTCACGGCCGGCGGAAAGGAAGAGCAGCTCTACCGTCGCGCCAAGTCGCGCAGACTGCTGGCCGATGCCGTAGACGCTGCCGGCGAGACCGCCGCCGCGACCCAGACCAGGCGCGGCGCCGTCGAGGACTGGGACGTGCTCCTCGACCTCGGCCTCCAGCAGAAGGAGTTTGCCGCCGAGGCGCTCCTCGAGCGCGGCAAGCTCCTCTACCAGCTCGGCGATCGCGAAGAGGGCCTCCACTCCCTCGCGCGCGCCATCGACACCCTGCCGGACCACGGCTCGAGCTACGCCGACGTGATCGCATTCCTCGTCCCGCGCGCGGAGCTCTCCGAGGCGCTCGACGCCTACCATCGCGCGCTCGGCCGCCCCGAGGTCACCGACTACCTCAAGGTGTACTGCTCGCTGTGGATCGTCGACCTCGCCCACCGAGCGGGGCAGCCCGAGGACCCGCTCGCGCTCGCCTACCTGCGTTCGGCCGATGGGGGCAAGTGGTTCGACGCTCTCGCGCGGTGGGCCACGGGTCGCGAGAGCGAGGCCGATCTGGTCGCGCGCGCCGACACCCAGGCGCGCAAGGCAGAGTGCGCCTTCTATCGCTCGATGAAGGCGCTCCGCGATGGCCACACGGAGGACGCGCAGCGCCTGTGGAAGGAGGTCGTCGCCACCGACATGATGGCCTTCTTCGAGTACGACATGGCCTCGCTCTACGTGCGGGGTGGCGCGCCCATCACCCCGCGCATCGGGCACGGCAAGCGGCCCGATGGCAAGCCAGCGCAAAAGCCCAGGCCCGTCATGCCATCGCAGCCTCCACCCGACGGCAGCATCTGACTCTCATTCCACGCAGCTCGTCGCTGCGCTGTCACGCGCGTCACGTTTGTCGCGTTGACGATCGAGAGATCGGCTGGTAGGGTTCGAGTGATGGTGGAGCTCGTCGGCCGTAGCGCGATCTCACTCCGCACCGCGAGATGGTGCGGTGCTGCAGCGCTCCTTGCGACCGCTCTTTTTTCGGGGTCCGTGGCGCACGCGCGGCCCTCGCTCGACGGCGCTGGGCTCACGGAGCTGGCCAGGTACGAGGTCCTCACGTTCGGGGACGCGTACCGGGATGGCATCGATAGCGGCAAGGCCATCGGCGTCGTCGACGCGACCCCGGAAGAAGTTTTCCGCGTCGCCACCGACTTCGAGCGGTACAAGGACTTCATGCCGCGAATCGCGGCGTCCACCCAGCTCTCGCGCACGTCGGACAGCGCAGAGGTCGTCATCGCGGCGGAGCTACCGTGGCCGGCGGGTCGTCGGTGGATCGAGGCCGACTACCGGTTCGAGCGTCCCTCCAGGGACATCTATCGCATTCGTTTCGACATGGTGCGCGGCAACATGCGCCAGTACCTCGGCTCCCTCTACATCGAGCCCTTCACGAAGACGCAGACGGCCATCACGTACGAGCTCATCGCCGAGCCGGACCTCGTCGCGCCGAAGTCGATAATCAACAAAGGCGTGCGTCGCACCGTCGGCAAGTTCGTGCACGCGCTGCGGCAGCGCATCAATGACCTCCACCAGCTCGGTCTCCTCCACCCGGTCCTTCCGCCGGTGCGGCTGGCGGAGACCGCTGTTGTTCGCCCCGACCCGGCGACCCTCAAAGCCCGCCGCTGAGGTGCGCGTGGTGCTGCTGCCCGGCCTCGACGGCACGGGGGCCTTGTTCGAGGACCTCGCGCGCGCGCTGCCGTACCCGTCCACGATCGTCTCTTACGGGGCGGCGACCACCGAGGCCGAGCACCTCGCGCGCGTGCCGCGTCCCGACGAGCCCTTCGTGATTGTGGCCGAGTCGTTCTCGGGCAGCGTTGCCGTGCAGCTCGCGACCACGCCGGGTCTCGTCGGGCTCGTGCTCGTGGCAACCTTCATGCGCAGTCCGAGTATCCTGCCGCGCTGGCTCGGCTGGCTGCTCGCCCCCGTCGCGGCTTTCGCGATGACGTGGGCCTGGCTCGTGCGCGCGCTGCTGTTCAGCGGGCGCTCCTCCGCCGTCGAGCTGGCGCGCGTGCGGGCGGTGCTGCAGTCGGTGCCACGGGCGGCTCTCGTCGCGCGGCTGCGCCTCCTGTTCACTCGCGATACGATGGCGCTGCTCGCCGCGACGAAGGTGCCGGTCGTCTACGTGCAGGCGCTGCGAGACCGGCTGGTGCCGTCGCGCGCGGGCCTCGCGATGCACATGGCGCTTCCGGCGATGGAGCACGTCACGCTCGACGCTCCGCACCTCCTGCTTCAGCAGCACCCGGTCGAGTCGGCGGCCCTCATCGCAACCTTCGTCGATCGCGTCGCGAAGGCTTGATCCGCACGTCGCGCTCGACTAGTCTCGCCTCGCTCACACACACAGGGTGCCGTCGCCAAGTTGGTAAGGCATTGGACTGCAAATCCAACATCCCCCGGTTCGAATCCGGGCGGCACCTCTACTCAATCCCGCGGCTTCTCGGTTTACGTCTGGCCCGCGACGCTCGTCGATATTTCCGAGATCGTCCACACGAAGTCGGCTTCATCTCGAGCGCTATTCAGTGGTTCGAGAAATGCCCTCGGCACGCCAGCGTCGTCCGTGAAGACTCGAGCCATCATCTGTGGGTCGGTGATGAGCTTTGCTGGTCCAAGCGTTCATCTCTCGATATCGCGTGCTTTGCGCCTCGCCAAGTCAGTACTCGGCTAAAAACTCCGCCTCGGAGATCCCTGCCACCTTCAGCAGCTTGCGCATGAGCCCCTGCTTCACCGGGCGGCCCTTGTGCATCGGCACGGACAGGTTCGCGGGGTGCCCGGGCTTCTTCATCACCTGGTGGCTACCGCTCGAGCGGTCCACCTCCCAACCGAACCGCCGCAGCGCGCGGATGACGCGCACCGGGTCGAGCTCGTTCAGCGAGGTCACCCGCCGCGCGCCGCGCGCTTGCCCGCCCGTGCTGGATGCTCGGCTGTGATGGCCTCTATCGCGTCGCGGATCATCTTGCGAGCTTCGGCCAGGGTGTCCCCCTGCGATACGCAACCGGGGAGCGCGGCGCACTCGACGACCCATCCGCCGTCCTCGAGGTCGGGCTCGAAGACGACCTCGTAGCTCGTGTTGCGCACGCGGACCGTCCCGGTCGTGGGTTCGCCGATACGTCGCACCGCTGCCTCGGTGTCGCGCCAGACCTCGTCGAGGGGCACGAGCCACACGACCTGGCTTCCCTTCAGCACGTCTTCCCACCGCTTCGGATCATCAGACCCGACGAAGACCGTCGCCCCATCCGTGAGGAAACGCAGGCGAGCGAGCGGGCGATCTACTTCGCGCACTTTTCGGATCTCCTGCACGACGTGTCGGACCCTCTGCAGCGAGATGCCGGCGTTCAGCAAGCGCGCTATCGTGCGTAGCTCGACGAGGTCCTCGAACGAGTAGAGTCGCCGCGACCCGCGACCGCGCGCCTTGCCCACGGACGGTCGCACGAGGCCCGAGGTGTCCCAGTAGCGGATCTGTCGGGGAGTCAGCTCCGCAAGCTGCTTCACAGACGTGACGTTGTACCCCATGACCCAATGATGCCATCGATGTCATCATGCGGCAACGCCCCGCCGGCGTGTCACATCCGCTGTCACATGTGCCGTCACTTCGGGAAACCAGCAGCACCCACGCCGATCCGTCTCACGAGCCCTCACCGTCGCTGAGCAACTCCGAGCAACCATCGACGGTTTCCGACGGTGACATCGGTTCTCGACTGCAAATCCAACATCCTCCGATTCGAATCCGGGCGGCACCTCGGAATACCTCCTCGCGGAATCGGTCGGTTCAGCCGCGCTCTGCCTGCGGCTCCAGCACACTGGCATCTGCGACGCGCAGGTGCCACACGACGCCGAGCACCTCGAGCACGCGGATCGACGCGTAGCCGAGGTCCAGCTCGCGGCGGCCGAGGCCCATCTTCGCAGAC
>JAYTLP010000204.1:0-22495 GCA_043729375.1 Myxococcales bacterium | reverse complement strand
TATCGGTCCGGTTTGCCGTCTTTGCCGTCGCGAAGACATGAAGCTCTTCCTCAAGGGAGATCGTTGCTACACCGACAAGTGCGGCTACGAGCGCCGCGCTTACGCGCCCGGCCAGCACGGTCAGGCACGAAAGAAGAAGCCGTCGAACTACGGCGAGCAGCTTCGTGAGAAGCAAAAGGTCAAGCGCATCTACGGCGTCGCCGAGCGCCAGTTCCGCGGCTACTACTACAAGGCGTCCCGCATGAAGGGCGTCACCGGCGAGAACCTGCTCATCCTCCTTGAGCGTCGCCTGGACAACATCGTCTATCGCTTCGGCTTCGCCTCCGACCACGCCGAGGCTCGCCAGCTCGTTCGCCACGGTCACTTCACGATCAACGGCAAGCGCGTCGATATCCCTTCGTATCTCGTCCGCGCCGGTGACGTCGTTGCCGTCGGTGAGAAGAGCCAGAAGATCAAGCGCATCGGTGAGTCGCTCACCGGTGTCGACCGCCGCGGCGTGCCGCAGTGGCTCGAACTCGAGAAGGAGAAGTTCTCGGGCCGCGTGAAGGGCATGCCCTCGCGCGAGGATTTCACTATGCCGATCCGCGAGCAGCTCATCGTCGAGCTCTATTCGAAGTAAGGGGGGCGTTCCCGCCCATTCTCGCTGCGGCGAACCCGCTGCGAGCCTCCCCCCGCCGCGCCTTTCTCGCGCGCGCTGTTGAGAGGCAACTTGTTTCAGCAGCAAGCGGTTCCCGGCTGTGCCGTGCGGACCGTCGGTCGCGAATACGACCGTCTCACGCAACTCGTACGTCGAAGGAGTACCGACATGCCCAGCACCAGCCCCGCACTCATGTCCAAGAACTGGCGCGATCTCATCCGCCCGAAAACCCTCGACGTCGAGAAGGAGACTCTGTCCTCGACCTACGCGAAGTTCACTTGCGACCCGCTCGAGCGCGGCTTCGGCACGACGCTCGGAAACTCCATTCGTCGCGTGCTTTTGTCCTCGCTGCAGGGCGCGGCCATCACGGCGATCAAGATCGACGGCGTGGTCCACGAGTTCCAGACGCTCCCCGACGTCGTCGAGGATGTGACGGACATCGTGCTCAACCTCAAGGAAGTCCTGCTCAAGTGCGATGACCCGCGTCCGCGCGTCATCCGTCTCGACAAGGACGGCGAGGGTCGCGTCACGGCCGGCGATATCACCCCGTCCGACGGCGTCACGGTCCTCAACCCCGATCACCACATCGCCACGCTCTCTCGCGGCGGCAAGCTCCACATGGAGCTCATGGTTCAGATGGGTCGTGGCTACGTTCCTGCCGATCGCAACAAGTCAGCGAACATGTCCGTCGGGACCATCCCGATCGACGCGCTCTTCGCGCCGGTCAAGAAGGTCAACTACATCGTCACCAATGCTCGTGTCGGTCAGCAGACGGACTTCGACAGGCTCTCGCTCGAGGTCTGGACCGACGGGTCGGTTCGTCCCGACGATGCCGTCGCATTCGCGGCGAAGATTCTGAAGGACCAGCTCTCGATCTTCATCAACTTCGAGGAGACCGAGGAGCCGATCGAAGAGACCGTCTCCGAGGAGGCTGCCAAGCTCAACGAGAACCTCGACAAGTCCGTCGACGAGCTCGAGCTCTCGGTGCGCTCCGCGAACTGCCTCCAGAACGCCAACATCCGTTACATCGGTGAGCTCGTGCAAAAGACCGAGGCGGAGATGCTCAAGACGAAGAACTTTGGGCGCAAGTCGCTCAAGGAGATCAAAGAGATTCTCGCCGAGATGGGCCTCACGCTCGGCATGAAGCTCGACGGCTGGGTCCCGCCCGCACTTCGCGGCAAGGCCTAAGTACCAAGATATAAGGACAGAGAAAATACATGCGCCACCAGAAGCACGGTCGTAAGTTCGGTCGCAAGTCGGGTCCCCGTCACGCGCTGTTCGCGAGCCTCGTGAACGCGCTCTTCGAGCACGAGCACATTCGTACCACCGATGCCAAGGCCAAGGAGATCCGCCGCATCGCCGAGAAGGCGATCACGTGGGCAGCCTCGGTCGGCAAGGTGATGACCAACGAGAAGGCCGATGCGGACGACAAGGCGCGCGTGGTTCACGCGATGCGCATGGCCGGACGTGTGGTGAAGCAAAAAGCCACGTTGCAGAAGCTCTTCAAGGAGATCGGCCCGCGCTTCGTCGGTCGTCCGGGAGGCTACACGCGCGTCCTCAAGGTCGGCAATCGCAAGGGCGACGCGGCCCCTATGTCTATCATCGAGCTCGTCGAGCGCGGCAACGCGAAGGCGGAAGTCGCGCCGGTCGAGGCCAAGTCGTCCGAGGCGAAGCCAGCCAAGAAAAGGGCCGCTGCCAAGGACGACGCAGCGCCCAAGGTGGAAAAGGCAGCGCCCAGCAAGAAGAAGGCTGCCAAGACCGAGGCGTAGGACTCGTCTCACTGCACCAACGAAAAAGGGAGCCCAGGTGGCTCCCTTTTTCGTTTCTGCCGCGCGCTCGGGCGTTTGCGCCAGCATTGGAAGGCGGAGGAAAAGTTGCTCCTCCCGATCCCGCGCGGTTTCATTGCGCAATGGCGATGGGGTTGGCGTGGTGTGTTCTCGGCCTCGCGCTGTGCGCGGTCGCCGTTCTGTTCGGCCGGCGTCGCGCGATCCACGAGCGCGTGCGCTACCGCCTGGAGCTTGAGCCGAAGCGATTCATCTACGTCGTCGAGCTCGCGGGCCGCCACCTGGTCCTCGCGAGCTCGGAGGCGGGCATCCAGCTTCTCACCGAGCTCGACGACAGGGCCGTGGCGCAGCTCCCGACGGAGACTGTGCCGGTGTGGCCCGTCGTGCTGCAGAACGTCTGGAAGCGAGCGTGAGCGGTCTTCCCGTGCTCGTCCTCCTGCCGCTCGCGCTGCTCGCGCTTGCCTGCGTGCTGAAGTTCTCGGTGGTGCTCTCGTTGCTCGGACGCGCCATCGGTGGCCGCGTGCTGCCGTCCACCGTCGTGGCGGGGCTCGCGGTGCTGCTTGCCGCGTTCGTGCTCGGCCCCGTCGTCAAGGACGGCGACCCTGCCGCGCTCGCACAGAGCAGTGACAGCGTGCGCGCATACCTCGAGGCGCACACGTCGATCGTAGAGCGCACCAAGCTGGCCGACCTGCAGAAGCAGCTCCGCGTGCCGGCGGAGCGTGCTTCGGTCACAAATCACGACCTCGGCGTGATGCTGCCCGCCTACGCGATCGAAGGGCTGCAGGCAGCCTTTCGCATCGGCTTCTTTCTCCTGCTGCCGTTCCTCGTGCTCGATCTTCTCGTCGCGATCGCGTTGCTCGGACTGGGGATGAACGGGCTCGAGGCGCGCGTCGTATCGCTCCCGCTCAAGCTCCTTCTCTTCGTGAGCGTGGACGGCTGGGCGCTTTTGACCCATGGGCTGCTCGGGACCTGATGTCTGCACCGTTCGAAAATGCGCTGCGCGAGGCCGTGCGCCTCCTCGGGACGCTCGCGTCACCGCTCCTCGGCGCGCTGCTCGTGGCGGGGCTCGTGACGGGCGTGCTCCAGGGCGTCACCCGCGTGCGCGACCGCTCGCTGTCGACGGTGCCACGCATCATCGCGGTGGGCGCGATTGTGCTGGCGTGCGCCGGCTGGGCTGCGTCGCGTGTCGTCGCGTTCGGCACGAGCATGTTCGGCACCGCAATCCAGGCGGGCAGACGCCCGTGACGACCGCGCTGCTGCTGCTCGCGGCGCTGCGCATGGTTCCGCTCGCGCTGTGCCTGCCGTTACCGGGCCTCGTCCCGCGGCTCGCGCTCGGGGTCGTGCTCGCCAGCTTCGGCGCGACGCTGCCGCAGGACCTGTCGTGGCTGCACGCCGCGCTCACGGGGGTGGCGCTGGGTCTGGGGGTCCTCGTGCCGGTATGGGCGGCCGGGTGGGCGGGCGCGATCCTCGGCAGGGCGGTGCGCACGTCTTCGCTCGAGGGTATCTACACGACGACCGCTTGGCTCGCGTTCTTCGCGGCGGGCGGGTCGAGCCTGCTACTGCGGGTCGCGGCGTTCCCGCTCGACGGAGTGGCCATCCACGGTCGCCTGTTCGCGCAGCTCGCGGCGAGCCTCGCGCTGCCAACCTTGCTCGCCCTCGCGATTGTGGAGGTTCTGGCCAGCGTTGCCGAGCGCTGGGAGCGCGCGGCCGAGACCCCATTTCAGGCACACCGTGTTGCGCGCTCGCTGCGACCGCTTGTGGCATCGCTGCTGCTCCTCGGCGGGGCCGCATCGTTCGCTCACGGCGTCGGTGAGGCCACGCGCCGTGAGGGTAGAGCGGGCGTGCTACCGTAGACGCGTCATGCGCGCGTGCATCGGGATCGGGCTCGCGTGGGTGCTCGCCGGCCAAGGTACCGCGCACGCGCACGCGCAGCTGCAGCCCGACGACGACCCGAAGTGCGCGCGCGGCGAGTGCATGCCGTTCTTGCCGTCCGTCGTGGACGAGGACGACCCGAAGCTCGCGCCGCATTCGCCGAGACGGGCGCTGCCCGTCGCGCGCTTCGAGGCGAGCTATCGCTACCTGGCGCTCGCCGATCCGTACGGGGGCGCGCTGCCGTTTCACCTCGTCGAGCTCGACGGCTTCCCCCTGTCTCGGTACTTTCGCCTCGGCATCTCTGCGGCCGCCGGTGGCTCGCCTCGCGAGAACGCGTATCTCGCGGAGCTGGGGCTGGGTATCGGCATGCAGTACCCGGCGCGCGTGACGCCGTTCCTCGATGTCAAGCTCGCCGCCGGTGTCGTAGGGGCCACCATCGAAGGCCGCAAGGTAGCCAGCTATGAGTACCGCCCGACCCTCGAGGCCGGCCTCGAGCTCTTCATCGCGCGCAGCTTCCACGTCACGGTGGCGGTGGGCTATGCGCACCCGGTGTACGGCGGTGTCGACGCCAACGTCATCAAGGCACAGATCGCCGCAGGCGAGATGCCGACCTATGCGGTGCACGGCATCGGCTGGGACACGGTGACCGCGCGGGCCGGGATCGGCTTCTGACATGGACGACCGCGTGGCACGCAAGGAGGGCGACGTGGTGAGGACGGCGCTGGCCCCGATGGCCGGCGCCGTCCTCGGTGGCCTCCTGGCGCTGCAGCGCCAGCGGGGAGCGACCGTACAGGCCGTAACGGAGCTCGCGCGCGCGTCGTTCGCGGGTACCGCGACGCTGGACGGGGCATGGCGGGTCGTCGTCGCGCGTTCAGTACCTCTGCTCCTCGCCGCATTCGCGGGCGCGCTCGTGGTCGGCAACCTCCAGACGCGCGGTACGTGGCTCGGGTTCCGCGCCGTCGGGCACGAGGGGCGGAGGCCCGCGATCGTCGTTGCGCTCGCGGGTTCGGCCGCGCTCGGCGCGGTCCTCATCGACACGCTGCGCGCGCTCGTCGGGTTGCACGCGGCCGAGCCCGCGCAGCTGGGGCGCGCCGCGGCCCGCGCCGTCACCCACGCGCTGCTGATGGGTCTCGCCGTCATCGCTGTCAGTGCGGTGGCCGATCACCTGCTGAAAGCGCATGCCCGCAGGAAGCGACTCGGCAGCGATGCGCCTGCCGTGCGGCAACCACCTCCGCAGGTCGTCGACGAGGGGCGTGCGTACGCGCTGGTGCAGGATGCAGACGTCGTGCTCTTCGACGAAGATCGCGCCGTCGCCATCGTGCTCCACGCCGGCGTGCCGGTGCTGTGGGCGCGGGGACGTGGCCTCGCAGCGCTCGCGCTGCGCGAGGCTGCGCGCATTCACGGCAAGAAGCTGCGCGCGGCCGACGTGGCGCTGCTCGACGCGGTCGGGCTCGGAACGCCAGTCCCCGAGGAGCAGCGCGTGGCGCTCGGGCTCGCATGATCGCGCGCGTCGCCGTCTTCACGACGCTCGGCCGCCTCTTCGACTATCTGGTCTCGCCAGACGTCGCGGACCGCGTGCGTCCCGGCGTGCGCGTGTGGGTGCCCTGGCGCACCGGCGCGCTCGAGGGAATCGTGTGGGAGCTAGTGCTCACGAGCGATCGACCGGAGAAGCTGAAGACGCTGAGCCGGCTCGTCGAGGCACCGCCCCTGGATCCCGCGCGCCTCGAGCTGGCGCGCTGGATTGCGGAGTACTACGTGGCGCCACCGGGAGAGGTCGCGCGCCTGTTCCTGCCGGTCGGCGGCGCCGCAAAGTCGCGGACGCGCGTGCGGCTCACCGACGAGGGCAAGCGGATCGCTCGGCTCGATGGTCAGACGCTGGTGTCGCCCGAGGTCGAGGAGCGCAGCGAAGGAGAGCGGGCGTTGCTGGCGGCACTGCGACGCGGCGCGCGCAGCCTCGATCGGCTGCGCACGCTGTCTGCGCGCGCAGCCGACGATCTCGCAAACCTCGAGGCAGCGGGGCTCGTCGACCAGAAGGAGGAGCTCGTCGCGAAGACGCGCACCGAGGCAGGCAGCGACCTGACGGTCGAGGCATCGCCGCCACCAACGTTGAACGCCGCGCAGCGAGCAGCGGTAGACACGCTCGTGGCGGCGCTGTCCGCGGGGGTCTATGCGCCGCACCTCCTGCACGGCGTCACCGGCTCGGGCAAGACGGAGGTGTACCTGCACGTGATCGCGTCGGCGATCGACCAGGGCCGACGGGCCCTGGTCCTCGTCCCCGAGATCGCGCTGACGCCGCAGCTCACGTCGCGCTTCGAGGCGCGCTTCGGCAACGCCGTCGCGGTGCTCCACAGCGGGCTCTCCGATCGCGAGCGGCAGATCGCGTGGGCGCGGCTAGAGCGCGGGGAAGCCGCAATCGCGCTCGGTGCTCGCTCTGCCGTGTTCGCGCCGCAGCCCGAGCTCGGGGTCGTCGTCGTCGACGAGGAGCACGATCCTTCGTTCAAGCAGGACGACGGCGTGCGCTACCAGGGCCGCGACGTGGCGATGCGCCGCGCGCGCGCCGCGAAGGCCGTGGTGGTGCTCGGGTCGGCCACGCCGTCGATGGAGACCTACGCGGCGGCGAAGGATGGCCGCCTGCGCCTCCTGGTCCTGCCCGAGCGCGCGGCTGCCGCAACCATGCCGCCCGTCGACATCATCGACATGAAGGTGCACAAGCCGGGGCTCGGCGGGTTCCTGTCGTTCGCCCTGGAGCGCGCGCTCGAGGAGACGCTCGCGAACAAGGAGCAGTCGATCTTGTTCCTCAACCGTCGTGGCTACTCCACGTTCGTGCTGTGCAAGGCGTGCGGTCTCTCGCAGAAGTGTCGCGACTGCGCCGTCAGCCTCACCTTTCATCGCGGCTCGGACGCGCTCGTGTGCCACTACTGCGGGTTCCGCACGAAGCCACCGAAGACGTGCAGCGCGTGCGGCGCGGAAGCAATGGATCGCCTCGGATACGGCACGGAGCAGGTGCAGGAGGTCGTGCAGGCGCGCTTTCCCCAGGCGCGCGTCGCACGGCTCGACCGCGACACCGCGGACGGCGATGGCCTCGAGACGCTGCTTGCGCAGGTTCGTTCGCGGGAGATCGACATCGTCGTCGGCACCCAGATGATCACGAAGGGGCACGACTTTCCGTCGGTGACGCTCGTCGGCGTGGTGCTCGCCGACCATGGCATGGGGTTGCCCGACTTTCGCGCCTCGGAGCGCACGTTCCAGCTCCTGTCTCAGGTGGCGGGCCGCGCGGGCCGCGGGGTGCTGCCTGGGCGCGTCCTCGTGCAGACGTACAACCCGGTACACCCGGCGATCACGTGCGCGCGCGATCACGACTACGCGCGCTTCTTCGAGCTCGAGAAGGCTGCTCGAGACGAGCTCGGCTATCCACCCGCGCTCCGACTCGCGTGCGTGAGGATCGACGGCGCCGATCCTCAGCTCGTGCGCCAGGTGGCCCAGCGCGGCGCCGAGGCGGCGCGTGCGCTTGCCGCGCGCGCTCCGCCTGACGAGCAGGCCGAGGTCCTCGGCCCTTCCGAGGCGCCTCTGTCGCGCCTCAAGGGGCGCACCCGATGGCAGCTCTTCGTGAAGGCGCGCTCACCGCACGTGCTGCGGCGCGTGGCGATGCGAGCTGCCGATGCGGATGCGCCGCGCGGGGTCCGGGTGTCGGTCGACATCGATCCTGCGTCGACGCTGTGAGTCGTATAAGCTGAGGCCGTGCGCGCACCCAGCGTGGTCGTCATCGTAAGCCCTTACGAGGGGGAGCTCATCGGGCGGGCGCTCGCGGAGACGGGCCTGCGCGTGCTCCGTGCCGACGGTGGCGAAGGGGGCCATGCGCTCCTCGCCACGGAGCTTCCCCTCGCGATGGTCGTCGGCACGTCGCTGTTCGGTGCCGACCCGAAAGCGCTCGTGGCGGATGCGCGTGCACGCGATCGCTTCATGGCTATTTACCTGCTCGCCGAGGTCGATGATCCGGTGGCCGTGGCGCTCGAGTCCCAGGTGAACACGATCCTGCGCCGGCCCGCCGACTTCGAGTCCCTCGCGCACACGATCGAGCAGCTTGCGGTCGGCGCGGAGCGCGTGGAGGGTGACGACGATGGGACCCCGTTGCTTCTGCCGCGCGTGCGGACGCAGCCAGTGGATCCGTCCGATCCACTCGTCCGCGTCGGGCTGGGGCCAGACGACGAGAGTTCGACCACGGCGCCGCGCGAGCGCGCGCTCCTCCGCGCCGACGACGCGCTCGCAGGGCTCGGGCTCGACGAGGTCATCTCTTCCACATCGCTGCCCGCGTTCGACAACCGGTCCACGATCGCGCGCGCCATCGACCGGGAGCTGTCTCAAGCCGAGCGTCGTTTGTTTCCCGACCAGGCTGCGACGCCGCTGCCGTTCGGCAAAGGGTTCGACTACGACGATGCGCTCGGTGACATCGATCTCGACGCGCTCGGCATCGACACCATCAGCGGCCTGCGGGGGTCCGACCGTCGGCGGCTGGACGTGGAGCCGCAGGCCCCGCGGTTCGTCGAGACGCCGTCACGTCCCGTCCAGGAAGAGGGCTCCCTGCACACGCTCGACGTGGCCGAGCTCATCGGTCGGCTTCATGCGGCGGCGTTCTCTGGTGCGCTCCAGCTCCACCGGCCCGAGGGAGAAAAGATCATTTACTTCGATCACGGCGAGCCTGTGGGCGCGCGCTCCAGCTTGAAGCACGACCACCTTGGCGAGCTGCTTTTCCGCGATGGCAAGCTCACGCGCGACCAGGCGCTGCGCGTGCGGGCGTCCGCCGAGCCGGACCAGGAAGACGCAGGTCTCGCGCGACCGGTCGCGCTCCGGCTCGTCGAGAGCGGGCTTCTCAAGGAGGGCGAAGTGTTCGCCGCGGCCCGTCGTCATCTCGAGGAGGTCTTCTTCTCGTGCTTCGCGCTCCAGAGCGGCGACTATCGGCTCGGGCCGGAGCTGCCGCCGGCGGATGACCGCGTACGCACTTCCACGACCACGCGTGCGCTGGTCCTCGAAGGCGTGCGCCGCAAGTACGGACTCGAGCGGCTCGCCTCGTTGCTCGGCGGTCGCGATGCGGTCCTCGCGCCCACCACCTCGTTTCCCGGCGTCGTCGAGACGGCCGTGCTCAGCCCCGAGGAGCGACGCGTCGCGGTGCTCTTCGACGGCCATCGATCCCTGGGTGACATCCGCGCGGCGCTCGGACGCGGTGTCGCCGAGAGCCTCGTCTTCGGCGTCGCATGGGGTCTCGCGGTGGTCGGCGCGCTCGGCCACGGCGACACGCCGAACGATCTGCGCTCGGCGTCCACCGTCGTCACCATGGACGCGAGCGGAGAGCGTCGTGCGCGTCCCCGCACGGTCGACGCCGCGCAGCGCACCGCTGAGCGGGCGATCGAGCGAGAGCGCATCGGCGTCAAGCGCGCCCAGATCCTCGACGCCGACTACTTCACCATCCTCGGTGCGACCCGCGACGCCACGGAGCACGAGCTGCGGGCGGCGCACGCGCGGCTGCGCGCCGACTTCGACGCCGCCCAGTTCGACGAGGAGACACGGCTCGAGCAGGCTGCGGCGCTCGCCGAGATCAACGAGGTCCTCGACGAGGCTCTCCGCGTGCTGTGCGTGCCGAGTATCCGCGCGAGCTACGCGGCCCACGTCGTCGACTCGCCGGAGCAGCAGTCGTGAAGCCGCGCGTGGTGTTCATGGGTAGCCCCGAGTTCGCAGTGCCGTGCCTGCAAGCGGTGGCGCGGCACGCGACGATCGAGGCAGTCGTCTGTCAGCCCGACAAGCCGGCAGGTCGCGGGCTTCGGCCCCGACCGCCCGCGGTGAAGCTCGCGGCCGAGGCGCTCGGCGTGCCGCGCATCTGGCAGCCCGTGTCCGTGCGCAAGCCGCAGTTCGCCGATGAGCTGCGCGCCCTCGCGCCCGACCTCGCAGTGGTGGTGGCCTACGGCAAGATCCTGCCGGCGGAGGTGCTGGCGATTCCCCGGCTCGGCTGCGTCAACGTGCATGCTTCGCTCCTGCCGAAGTATCGAGGTGCCGCGCCGATCCAGTGGGCCGTCATCAACGGAGAAAAGGTCACCGGCGTCACGCTGATGCAGATGGACGTGGGCATGGACACGGGACCGATGCTCGCGCAGATCGCGATGAAGATCGCCGTCGACGCGACTGCGGGGCAGATGCACCAGCGGCTCGCCGAGCTCGGCGCAGCCATCATCGACGAGCAGTTCGAGCAGCTCGTGCAGCGCGGTATCCACCCGCAGGTCCAAGACGAGGCGCGATCGAGCGCTGCACCGATGCTCGACAAGGAGACCGGGCGGATCGACTTCTCGCGAGGGGCGCGCGCGGTCTGCGACCTCGTGCGAGGCTGCGATCCGTGGCCCGGTGCGTTCACGACGCTCGAAGGCGAGATCGTCAAGGTCTTCTCCGCGATGCCGGTCTCCGGCGCGGGCGAAGCGGGTGTAGTGCTCGACGTGGATCGCGACGGGCTCGTCGTCGGTTGTGGCGTTGACGCCATCGCGCTTTCGGAGCTCCAGCTCGCTGGTCGAAAGCGGATGCCGGCCAAGGCGCTCGTGCAGGGCCGCCCCATCCCGCGCGGCACGCGGCTCGGCTGATGCGCGGGAACCCGCGACAGGTCGCACTGCGCGTGCTGCGCCGCGTGGAGGAGGGCGCCTACGTGAACCTCGCCCTCGAGGGGGAGATCGCCCGCGCGCAGCTCGCGCCGAACGACCGCGGCCTCGCCACGGCGCTCGTGTACGGCGTGCTGAAGGGGCAGGCGCGCCTCGACTACGCGCTCGCGCGCCTCACCCCGCGCGGCATCGACAAGCTCGATAGTCAGACGAAGGATCTGCTGCGGCTCGGCGCGCTCCAGCTGCTCGAGCTGCGTACGCCCGCGCACGCTGCCGTCGACGAGACGGTGGACTCCGTGCGCAAGCTCCGCGGCGCGAAGCTGGCAGGCTTCGCCAACGCGCTCTTGCGCAAGCTCGCCACGCAGGGTGCGCCGCCGCCGCCCGAACACCCTCTGTCGCTGCGGCTCTCCGTCACCACGGGGGCCCCGGTCTGGGTGGTGGAGGCGGCGCTCGCGCGGCTCGGACCCGTCGAGGCTGAAGGATTGCTCGGGGCCGAAGGCCGCCCGGCGCCGATGTGGCTCCGCGTGAACCCGCTCCGCGTCGACGACGCCGCGGCGCTCGCTTCGCGACTTTGCGCGAGCCTGTCGACGCTTTGCCCGGGCGCGCTCTTGCTCCCGTCTGCGAGCGGCGTGTTCGATGCACCGGACTACGTGGAGGGCCGCCTGACGGCACAGGATCTGGGAGCGCAGCTCGTCGGGACGCTGCTCGATCCGCAGCCGGGCGAGACAATCCTCGACGCCTGCGCCGGGGTGGGCGGCAAGAGCACCCAGCTCGCGGAGCGCATGCGGGACGAGGGACGAGTCGACGCTCTCGACCTGTCCTCGCGCAAGCTCGACATCGGGGCCGATCACGCGCGGCGCTTGGGGCTGTCCATCGTGAGGTCGGTGGTCGCGGATCTCACGAAGGCAGCACCCGGGCTCTACGACCGGGTGCTGCTCGATGCACCGTGCAGCGGGCTCGGCGTGGCTCGCCGTCACCCCGAGGTGCGGCTGCGTCGCGGAGCCGAGCAGGTTGCCGGACTCGCACTCCTTCAGGCTCGCTTGCTCGAGGCCGCCGCAGCGCGCGTGCGGCCCGGCGGCATCCTCGTCTACGCCGTGTGCACGTACACCTTCGAGGAGGGCCCCGCGCAGATCGAACGGTTCCTTGCCGCGCACCCGGAGTTCACGCGCGACGGCGCGGCGCCGATCCCGGCCGCGTTGCAGGGACGCGCAGCGGCAGGCGAGCTGCGCACGTGGCCACACCACGACGATGCGGACGCGTTCTTCGCCGCCCGCCTGCGCCGCGCGGAGTAGCATCCCACCATGGACCGTACCCTGCGCATCGCGCCCTCCGTCCTCTCCGCCGACTTCGGTCGACTCACCGAGGAGATCCGCGCAGTCGAGGCTGCGGGTGCCGACATCATCCACGTCGACGTGATGGACGGTGCGTTCGTCCCGAACATCACCATCGGACCGCTCGTCGTCGCGGCGATCCGGCGCGCCACGAAGCTCCCGCTCGACGTCCACCTCATGATCGAGGATCCGGGTCGTTACATCGAGGACTTCGCGAAGGCCGGCGCGGACACCATCGGCGTTCACGTCGAGGCGTGCGTGCACCTGCACCGCGTCGTGCAGCAGGTGAAGCATGCGGGAAAGCGAGCGTGCGTCGTGATCAACCCCGCCACGCCGTGGGAGCACGTGCGGCTCGTGCTCCCCGACGTGCAGCAGGTGCTCGTCATGTCGGTGAACCCCGGCTTCGGCGGTCAGACCTTCATCCCGTCGGTGCTGGAGAAGGTCTCCGCGCTGCGCGCCGAGATTGTCCGGCTCGGCCTCGACGTCGACATCGAGATCGACGGAGGCATCAAGCCAGACACCATCGCGGCGGCACGCAAAGCCGGCTGCAACGTGTTCGTCGCAGGCTCTGCGATCTTCGAGTCGAAGGACTACGCAGCGACGATCGCAGCGCTGCGAGAGCGGGCGAAGAAGTGAAGTTCGAAGGAGGACGGGAATGTCCTCGCGTGATGGCAGGCGGCATCGAACGAGATGCGGTCGCGGCCGCACGCAAGGCGGGCTGCAACGTGCTCGTCGCGGCCTCTGCGATCTTCGAGTCGAAGGATCAAGTGGCGACGATCGCAGCGCTGCGATAGCGGGCCCGCCGATAGCGACCGATGTGGATTGCCCGTGCGGGTCGAGCGCAAAACTGTCCGCATGCTGCGGACGCTTTCTCGATGCAGGCGAGCGACCTGCCACTGCTGAGCAGCTCATGCGCTCGCGCTATGCCGCGTACGTGCTGAAGCGCGCGCTGTACCTTCGTGAGTCGTGGCACCCACGCACGTGTCCGCAAGCAATCGAGCTCGATGGCGTGGTGTGGATCGGGCTCACCGTGCTTCGCGCGGAGATGCAAGACGCGGAGCACGCGACCGTGGAGTTCGTCGCGCGCTACAAGGCTCGCTCCGGCACCCACGAGCTGCGCGAGCACAGCCGCTTCGAGCGTCGTCGCGGCGCATGGGTGTACGTGGACGCGCTGTAGCGCCTATTCCAGCGTCAACGGGTCGCCAGCGTGCATGCCGCCGCGGCAACGACCTCGAGCATCCCGACGACCTTCCGGCCGGCCGGCCTGCCGTGAAAAGACATCGTCCAGAAATTGCCGACCATGGCGACCCCCGTTCCGCTGCCATCGACGACGAGCTCATCGCGGCACTGCTTCTTACCCGAGTACGTCGCTGTCGACACCTTCAGATCGCCTCCGCAGACGTTGTCCGGGTCGACTGTCCCGGAGCCCACGAGTCGCCACGTACAGGCGCCGAGAACGTCGACGCACCTTCATGGGCGCCACGGGCGAACATCGACCGAACGCCGCAGCCTTCTGCAACGGACATGCGTCCCGCGAGGGTGACCGTGCAAGAGGAGTCGTCCGTCGGCCGCGCGATCTCGGCGGCCGCAGAACCGGGACGGAGGCATATGCCGCCTCGGCACGGACGGTGGTAAAGACGTCGGCCAGTCGGGGGGCAGTCGCGTCGAGGCCGCCCCGGCTGCGATGCGTGAGGACGCGGTAGAACATGGGACCGGCGAGGTACGTTCCGGTCACGGTCGGATGGCCACCGTCGTCCGCGAACAGAGGGATGTCGGCATCGTCGGCCAGCGACCGCTCCGAGGCGTCACCGACCGGGACGGCGATTCCGCCCACCCGCCAGGCAGCGGTACGGTAGGCGTCGCGAAGCTCGGCCGGCATCCTGGCCGGCGAGTATCCGCTGCCGTCGCATACAGGGGTCTCCCTCGTGACGCGCCCCGGTCTCGTGGTGGAGCGGGGTGACGCCGGCGGCGAGAGCCTCGATTCCGGAGCGCTCTGCGTGGTCCAGGTAGCCGGTCGCATCGGAGAGCGATGCGGCGGCTTCGACGCTCTGCCCTGCAGGACGACTTAGATGACGGTTCTTTCGAGGAGGCGAGCAACCGCGTTCGTGTACAGCTCCCTCGGCGTTGCGCCTCACATCACGACCGACTCGACCGTGATGTTGCGGTTGCCCGACACCACGAGCGCGCGCACCTGCTACATCCGGTCGTTGACGAACGTGTAGCCGTCTCCGAGGCAGAGGACGTGCATCGCCGGCGGCGAGGTCTCCAGGGCCGCAAGCGCGAGGACGGGCGGAAAAAGAACGCGCGCCAGCAGCAGGCGCTTTTACATGTTCGCTAGAAGTCGCCGAACAGCTGCGTGATCGGCACGTCGAGCGCGTTCGCGACCTTGAACAGCGACGACACGGACGCCGACGACTCCGCGCGCTCGATCTGCGAGAGCAGCGACACGGAGAGCTTCGTGCGCCGCGACATCTGCTTCAGCGTGAGGCCCCGCTCCTTGCGGAGCTCGCGGATGATGCGGCCGATGGTCTGGTGCAGCTCGTCCTCGCGCCGAAGAACGAGGCCCTTCTTCTTCGCGATGCGATTGACGACGGCGCGGAACTCGTCCACGTCGAAGGGCTTGCGGATGTAGGCGGAGACTTCGTGCTGGATCGATGCCGTGGCCGTGTCGAGCGACGGATAGCCGGTGAGGATGATGACGGCGATGTCATCATCTATGCGGCGGATCTGTCCGAGCAGGTCGATGCCCGAGATCCTCGGCATCATCAGGTCGACGATGCAGATGTGATACTCGCCCTGGCGGAGCGCCTCCACCGCTTCAGCCGGGTCGTGCACGGTCTGCACGCCGAAGCCATCTCGGGAGAGGAGCTCTTCCAGGTACGTACAAGCGTCGACGTCATCGTCGACCACAAGCAAACTGAGCTGATGAGCCACCGACCACCCCATCGGGGACACACCCGGCCCCCGCCCCCGTGTACGTCTTTCCTGCTGATTTTGGTCGGGGCGAGAGGATTTGAACCTCCGACCTTTCGGTCCCGAACCGAACGCGCTACCAGACTGCGCTACGCCCCGAATTTCGAACGTAGCAAACTTACACACTTACTTTCACCTGTGTCAACCAGGTTCTACGGTCGATGTAGGAGTGTTGGCTGACGCGGGTCCCGGCCCCTATACTCCCCGGTGATGGGCTCTTCACGCGGTGGACCACCTGACCCTGGGGCGGACCCGCGCGCCGATGCCCGCAGCCGGAAAGGTCCGGTCGAGACCGCGCTTCCGGACGAGCCTACCCGCGCCGGCAGCTTCGAAGAGGCAGCAGATACCCGGGTCGGCAGCTTGGAGGACCCCCTCGCCGAGGTGGCCGCGGTGAACTCCCGCAAGGGCGGCTCCGAGTTGCAGCCCGCCACCCGGCTGTTCCAGGGTGGGCGGCATCGTGCACCCGCAGCGTTCGCCGACCTGGAGGACGATCTGCAGCCATTCTCCGCGAGCAGCCCGCAGCCGCTTTACGCGCCGGCCGCCGATGCCGAGGTGATGGAGCTGCTCACCTCCGATATCGACCTGTCGGACCTGGCCGAGAGGGCCGATCTCCAGCGCTCGGCGCCGAAGAAGGTCAAGAAGAGGGACGCCAGCGTTCCGCACAAGATTCTCGACGCGGCGGCCCGGATTGCGGACGACTTCGCGCTGCCGGGCGTCCCGGCGGTACAGGTGCACCGGCGCCCGATCCGCGACTTCGACGAGGACCTGGCGACCCGCGTGCGCGATGCGTCGATCCGCGATCCGTCGCTCGAGCTGTCGCTGGCCGATGCGTTGGCTGACCCTGCGCCCGTCGTCGAGCTCCCGCCGCCCGGCAAGAGGTCGAAGAAGCGCGGGGTCGACGAGGGGCACGGGCCGCAGCGCTGGACGGACGACGGCGAGAAGTCGGTGGTGCGGCGCATCGTCAAGTCGGTGGTCGCGCACCTGCCGCGCGCGGTGCAGAACGCCGCCGACAAGAGCGGGCTCTTCAAGCTATCCGACCTCTCCGGCGCGGACCCGTTTGCCATGAACACACGCGATGTCCGCGCGCTCGGCGTGGACCCGCGCGCGTGGCGTGAAGCGCGCACCGCGCCGATCTTCGACGGCCTGCCGAACGAGGCGCTGAAGGAAGCGCTCGCGGACCGCACGCTCAACATCCTGCGACTCGACCGCGACACCATCATTCCCGTCGGAGGCGGGCTCGTGCTGGTGCGCTCGGGACAGGTGGCGCTCGGGCAGTTTCCCGCCGACAAGCTCGAGCTCGAGCGCGAGGCCGCAGAGAAGCTCGTCGCCGCGAATCCGCTGGTCGGTAAGAACCTCGACAAGAAGGAGCGGCGCCGGCGGTCCAAGGCCGGTGCGCTCATCCGCATGGCCGACAAGAACCTCGCCACGTTCGAGGAGGGGGACGTCGTCGAGATCTCGGTCGGTGCGCGTCGTCATGACACGCTCGGTATCTACGCCGTCACGCCGGTCACGGTGCTCACCATCGCTCGCGAGGTCGCGGATCGCTGGCGCCAGACCTTCCCGTTCATGGCCGACCGCCTGCGCCGCGCCGGCGCGACCGCCCGCGCCCGCGTCGAGGCCACGAGCGGCGCGAAGTCCGTCGTCGCCGACTTCTTCATCCGGCACGGTCTATCGGTCTCGCTCACGCTGCGGGTCCGCAAGCTCGACGCGTGCATCGAGTGCGGTGCGTGCGAGAAGGCGTGCGAGGACCGCTACGGCGCCAAGCGTCTGTCGCTCAACGGGCGCATCCTCGGCAACCTCGACTTCGTCGATGCGTGCCACACCTGCACCGACCAGCGCTGCATCGACCCCTGCAACTTCGACGCGATCTTCTTCGACGCCCAGCGCAAGGAGGTGCTCATCAACGAGGCCAACTGCACGGGCTGCACGCTGTGCGCGGTCGCGTGTCCCTACGACGCGATCGAGATGCACGAGCTCGACGACAAGCCGAAGCTGAAGCTCCGGCTCGAGAAGGCCAAAGTGCTCGGTCACGGCGACGGCGCGGGTCGCAAGGCCAAGCTGCGTCGCATCGCCTCCAAGTGCGATCACTGCGCGTCTTACGAGGACCAGGCCTGCATCTCGGCGTGCCCGACTGGCGCACTCATCGAGATCTTGCCGTCCGACGTCGTGTCGCAGATGCCGGATCAGGCACGGGCCACGGCGCGCGCGGGCTTCGACCGGACCGTGCGGGTCGACGTGAACCAGCTCAACCAGGTCGACACTTTCGAGCGCAAGGGCCTGTCGCAGCTGCCCGAGCTCGGGCGCGCGCGGGGCCGTCGCGGCCGCCTGTCGATGAGGTTCTGGTGGTTCCTCGGCGTGGTGTCGTTCCTCGCCACGTGCGCCGAGATCGCGCTCCGGCTGTATCGCCCCGAGCGATCGCTCTCGTTCTTCCTCTACACCCACGCAGATGGTTTCGATCGCGAGCTCGCGCTCTCCCGTGTCGACTATCGTCCGGGCTGCGAGCTCGCGGTGAACCTCGGCTACGTCGGCACCGCGCTCATGCTGACGGGCATGGCCTACGTGTGGCGCAGGCGCATGCCGTTCATGCGGACCGTCGGCTCGCTTCGTTCGTGGTTCGACTGGCACGTGCTCTCGGGCGTGTTCGGGCCGCTGTTCATCGTGCTTCACTCCGTCGGTCGCCTCGACAACTGGGTCTCGCTGGCCTTCTGGTCGATGATGGTCACGGTCATCTCGGGGCTGCTCGGGCGTTACCTCACGACGCAGCTTCCGCAGGCCGCCTCGACAGCGATCGTCGAGACGCTCGAGGTCGACCGGCAGCTCGGCAAGCTCCGCATCGAGCACCCGGGGGTGCGTGTCGCCGACAGCTGGTTCGAGGAGGCGCGCCGTCGGCTGCTCGCCTACGAGGCTACCTACACGCCGGTCGCGGTGCGTGGGCAAAAGGGTAATGCGCGGCCCGCAACAGTCGGTGACGGAGTCACGGCGGTGCTCTACATGCTGCGTGACGATCTCACCAGGTGGATGCGCAACTCCGCGCTCTCGAAGGCGCTCGCGTCGTCCGTGCGCGGGCCGGGCGCGCGCAAGATCCGCCGGCGCGCCTACAAGCTCGCGACCCGGCTCGCACGCCTGGAGCGACGGCGCGTGCTGCTCCCCCGGCTCGAGCCCTTGTTCCTTCGCTGGAAGGCCATCCACGTGCCGATGGCCATCGCACTCACCGTCATCGCGACGGTCCATATCTTCCTGTCGCTGAGCACCACCTGACGCTATGCTGAAGGGCTGATGTCCCGTCTGTCCGCGCTGCTCCTGACTGCCTCTGTCCTGGCATTCGGTCTGCGCGCAGTCGCCAGGGCAGACTTCTTCTCCACCACGCCCGGCCCGCTTTCGCAGGCGCACGCCGCGCTGGACAGCAAGGACAAGTGCGTCGAGTGTCACGTGGACGGTCGCAAGGTGGCTCGCGACAAGTGCGTCGCCTGCCACGCGCCCATCGCCGAGCGCCAGGCGCAGAACAAAGGGCTGCATGCCGGGCCGAAGGCGCTGGGCCGGCCGTGCGAGCTCTGCCACGTCGAGCACAAGGGTCGCAGCAAGGACCTCATGGGCTGGAGCGGGTTCGGTGGCAAGGACCACTTCGACCACAACGCGTTCACGACCTTCATGCTCGAGGGCAAGCACAAGGAGGTGGCCTGCGCGAAGTGCCACACGCAGAAGACTCCGAGCGGTACGACGACCTTCCTGAAGGCTGCGACCACGTGCATCGGCTGCCACGCCAACCCCCATGGCGACACGCGAGAGCCGCTCAAGCGCTGCGAGCGGTGCCACGACGCGAAGAGCTGGAAGCAGGTGGACAAGCCGCTGTTCGATCACGACAAGGACTCGCGCTATCCGCTCGAGCGCAAGCACGTGGCGGCGAAGTGCATCGCGTGTCACGCCAAGGGCGGCAACCAGCCGCCGTCGGTGAAGGCACCTGTGCAACGCGTGGATGCGCAGGGCTACCAGAAGCTCACATTCCGGTGGGCCGCATGGGGCTTCGACTGCACGCCGTGCCATGACAACGTGCATGGCGCGTCGCTGTTCGGGCAAAAGAGCTGCAAGCTCTGTCACTCGGCCAAGGTGGAATGGCCGCAGATCTCCTTCGATCACGGCCGGCGCACGCACTTTCCGCTCGAGGGCGCGCACGAAAAGAAGGCCACGTGCGATTCGTGCCACAAGAAGGAGGAGCGCAAGGCGCCCGATCGTGCGTGCATCTCGTGCCACCCCGACGTGCACAAGAACCGCTTCGCCGAGTATGGCGGCTCGGGCAAGACCGACTGCGGCACGTGCCACGGCGCGAGCCAGTGGAAGCCCGACCTCAAGTTCGACCACAACCGCCTCACGCGGTTCTCGCTGTCGGGGCTCCATGCGAGCGCGACGTGCCGCTCGTGTCACCGCGGCAAGGGTCCGACGGAGTGGGAGCACCTCGAAAAGCTCGTCACCAAGGTGGCCGGCTCGCGCGCCGTCGCGACGGACTGCATGGGCTGCCACCACCACGAGAACGTGCATCAGAAGCAGTACGCGAACGATCGCTGCCTCGAGTGCCACAAGATGGCCGGCGTGCGCGACACGAAGCCGCGCGCGGTGAACGAGTTCCACGGGCCGAGCTCCGCCTTCCCGCTCGTCGAGGGACACCGCGGAGTCGAGTGCGCCAAGTGCCACCCCGGGAACGTGTTCATCAACGCACCGAAGCAGTGCGGCCCCACGTGTCACCCGGACGAGCTGCACAAGGGCACGCTCGGCGACAAGTGCAGCTCGTGTCACACCGGCGGCACGTGGGAAGCGCGCAACTTCGAGCACGACCGTGACACCAAGTGGCCGCTCGTCGGCAACCACAAGGACGTGCTGTGCGACTCGTGTCACCCGCGTCGCGACTTCGCCGCCAACCGGGGCAAGGGCCGCACCTGTTACAGCTGCCACAAGAAGGACGATCCCCATGACGGCGAGCTCGGGACGCACTGCGAGACGTGCCACATCCCCGACGGCTCGCTGCTGTTCGACCACAACGATCCGAAGCTCTCGTCGTGGCCGCTCGAGGGCAAGCACGAGGGCGTGCGCTGCGGCGACTGCCACAAATCGATTCATTTCAAGCCCACGCCGACGGACTGCGGCGCCTGTCACGGCGAGCCCGCGGTGCACAAGGGACAGCTCGGTACGCTGTGCGGGCGCTGCCACGACGCGACCGACTGGAAGAACATCCACGTGAAGCACGATGTGCCTGGCATCAAGTTCGGCGGCGCGCACGATCGGGTGACCTGCTACAAGTGCCACACGCAGGGCCGGCTCCTCGAGGGCACGGGGCCGCTGTGCATCACCTGTCACAAGAACGACGACATCCACAACAACGGCCTCGGCCCGCGCTGCGGTGAGTGCCACACGCAGAACGCGTGGGCCGGTGCCCGCTTCGACCACAACAAGGTCGGCTGCAACATCACCGGCGTTCACCGCATGCTGCCGTGCGCCGAGTGTCACGTCGGCGGCAACTTCGCAGCGCTCGCGCCGAATTGCGCCTCGTGCCACCGCAAGGATGCCATCCGCGGTGCGTCGCAGCCAGGCGCGCCGCCGAACCACGCGTCGCTGACGACGTGCACGACGTGTCACAACTCCAACTACTTCAAGCTGCCGGGCGGCATGCTGCGCGGATCGGGCCGCGAGTCGGTGTGTCAGTGAGGTGTGCGCTCGCGGTCCTCGTGCTGTTCTCGGCGGGCGTCGCCTCCGCGCAGGACCTCACCGATCGCTTCAATGTGCGTGCGTCGCTGTCGGGCATGTACCTCACCGAGTCGCAGTCCGGGCTCGACGACGCGCACGTCCTCGCCGGCCCGCTGCACCTCGGCTATGGCGAGCTGCGCCTCACGCTCGATGGGCGACGGCTCGGCAACTTCGACGTGCACCTCGATGGTCGCGTCCGCCTCACCGGCGGCCTCCAACCTTCGTTGCTCGGCGCCGGCGACTCGGAGACCACGGCGCGCGGCTATCTCGGCGGCCGCGAGTACCAGCTCTACGAGATGTACGCGCGCGGTCACTTCGGACGGGTCGACCTCGGCCTCGGGCGCATGCTCGTCACCGAGGCCGACGCGCTGCGACTCGACGGTGTCCGCGTGTGGGTGAAGGCGCAGAAGCACTGGGGCGTCAGCCTTTACGGCGGCGGCTACAGCGATCCGTACTCCCGCTCGCTCACCACCGACTACGTGAAGCATGCGCCCGCGTTCATCGGCGGTGCCAGCGCGCGCTACGAGTACGACCGCATCTGGGGCTCGCTCTCGCTGAACGCGGCATACCTCGGCGGCAAGGACGACGGTGGGCCCGTCATCATCACCGCGCAGAATGCGGGGGCCAACGCGAAGACGGAGAACCTGCGCAGCTATGTCACGTGGACCAACTTCTGGCGGCCCCTCAAGTACGTCGACTTCTACAACGATCTCGTCGTCGATCTGCGGGGCGCCGCGAACACGCAGCTGACGCGGCTCGACTTTTACGTCGCCGGCCACCTCACGAAGAACGTGACCATCCGCGCGGGCTACGATCACATGTCGGCAATCGCCATCGAGCTGTACCTCACGCGCCTCCTCAACGACCGCACGCAGTTCATCCCGGGCACCATCGAGAACAACCTCACGCTCTCTCGCACCGCGCGTGACGAGGGAAGGATCACCCTCGAGGGCCAGACCGGTCGCACGTCGCTGACGGCCGAGGGGCGCATCCGTCGGCGCACGCTCGTCACGCCGTCGAACGATCCGCAGTTCATCGCGCAGCCGGGTACGCCCGACGTCGGCAACCAGGTCGCTCCCAGCATCGGCTACGACGTCACGTTCGCGGTGCGCAACTCGGGCTCGCTCGCAGGCCTCCGCCCGAGCCTGTGGGTCACGTACCTCAAGGACTACCGCGCACGCGACATCTACGCCGGCGTCGGGCTCGGCCGCGACTTCCTCGGCGACCGCCTCTCGGTCGATCTCGGCTTCACGTACGCGAACGTGCGCGACGACGGCGCCAACCAGACCTGCAGCACCACCGGCAACTTCGCGAGCATCACGACCACGCTCGCCACGTGCTACGGCACGCGCAAGGGCAACGATCTGCAGGCCGGCATCACCATCGGTACCACCCCGACGCGACACTGGTTCGCATTCGTCGACTACCGCGCTGGTGTGCAGATCACCGAGAACTTCCCGCGGCTCGTCACGCACGTGCTCGTGGGCCGCGTCGAAGCTCGCTACTGATGCCTACCGAGGCGCGTCAGGCGCT